>NZ_LJOU01000027.1:0-55667 GCF_001672085.1 Anabaena sp. AL93
GATGTGGGGGATGTGGGGGATGTGGGGAGAAAGAATTTTTCCAATGACAACTGACAACTGACAACTGACAACTAACAACTAACAACTGACAACTGACAAATGACTAATAAACAAACTCATCGGATAGCTTCAGTTCACCGCACTACTGGTGAAACAGATGTTCACGTTACTATCAATCTGGATGGTACAGGGATATGTAAAGTTTCTACAGGTATTCCTTTTTTAGATCATATGCTCCATCAAATCGCTTCTCATGGGCTTTTTGATTTGGACATTCAAGCTAAAGGTGATTTGGAAATTGATGATCACCACACTAACGAAGATGTGGGGATTACCTTGGGACAAGCTTTATTCCAAGCTTTGGGTAATAAAAAGGGAATTGTCCGGTTTGGGAATTTTCTTGCGCCCTTAGATGAAGCTTTGGTACAAGTTGCTTTAGACTTTTCTGGTAGACCTCATCTCAGTTATGGTTTAGAAATTCCTACTCAACGGGTGGGGACTTATGATACTCAGTTAGTGCGGGAGTTTTTCGTAGCTTTGGTGAATCATAGTCAAATGACGTTACATATTCGCCAATTGGATGGAATTAATTCCCATCATATTATTGAAGCTACATTCAAAGCCTTTGCTAGAGCCATGCGAATAGCAGTGGAAATTGATCCCCGGCGGGCAGAAACAATTCCTAGTTCTAAAGGTGTGTTATGAAAATCCTCAGCATCGGTTAATCTGTAGTTAGCTCTAAATAGTCAGTAGTTGGTAGTTTCATCGCTATGAATTCTGTTGTAGACAACCCCGATTCTCAGCAAAATCCCCTAGATAAACAACCTGTAGTCCTGACTTCTGAATTGCGAAAAGTCTATCGCACGGGGTTTTGGCTCAATCAAAAGGTTGTATCGCTCAAAAACTGTTCTTTACAAGTGTACCCAGGAGAAACCTTTGGTCTGTTGGGTCCTAATGGTGCGGGTAAAACCACGTTGTTAAAATTATTGTTGGGAATTATCCGCCCTACATCTGGAAGGGGATTATTGTTAGGTAAACCCATAGGCAACGCTAAAGTCAAGCAGCATATTGGCTACCTCCCAGAAAATTCCTATTTATACGAATATCTGAGCGGTTGGGAATTTTTGCAATTAACAGCGGGTTTATTTCAAATTCCCCAAAAGTTACAACGTCAACGCATTCCCCAATTGTTGGAATTAGTGGGATTATCCCAAGCCGATGCTCGTAAAAAGCAAATGCGGCGCTATTCTAAGGGAATGCTTCAGCGTGTGTGTATGGCTCAGGCATTAATCAATGATCCAGATTTAGTTTTTTTGGATGAACCTATGTCTGGACTTGATCCTCTGGGGCGTTACCAAATGCGAGAAATTATTCTTGCTTTGAAAGCATCTGGTAAAACCATATTTTTCAATAGTCATGTATTGAGTGAAGTGGAACAAATTTGCGATCGCGTGGCTATTCTTGATCAAGGAGAACTAATCTGTTGCGGTTCTCTCAATGAACTTTTAGGTAATCAAAACACCTATCATGTTAAAGGTCAAGGCGGAGACGGGGAAATCTTGAGAAAATGGATAGGTAATTTAGAATTTCGGTCTGATGGTTCTTGGCAGGGTATACTCCAAGAAGATTATTATGATTTTCTGTCTAGTTTAAGGTTAATGGGGGGGAAAGTTATCACTATGAATCTGTCACGTCAGTCTCTAGAAGAGTTTTTTATCCATCAAATTCAAATCCGAAATCATCCGCTTAATTAGTACAAACAGGTAGAAAATAAGAGAGATAAATCACCCATAAGTAGTAATTTTTGCGAATTATTTGATGATTCTAAAAGTCAGTTACTTATGTGTTAATAATTCCTGATAAATTTAGTGTTATGACTGTACCATCAGCGGATGAATTAGTTGTTGACATAGGACGAAAATTGTTATCAGCGAGGAACCGTAACTTGCAAAAAGCACTGAAAATATTTCCTAACATTCAGAGAAGATTTAAAATCAAATTCCTTACGCAACAAATTATTTATGTCCGGAAAACTAAAGATTTATTAGAAAATAAAATTGTTGAGTCACTAGGATTCTTCAGTATACTCGATGTTAAAATGTTTCCGAATAACTCTAAATATCGTCATTTTCAATTCTCAGGTAAATATGCTTAATAAAGATTTGTGTAAATTTCTCACCCACTCAACTATGGGTTTAGCATTGTTAACAACAGTGAATATCGCTTTGCCATCGGTGAGTTTAGCGCAAAAACAGCCAGTAAAATCAACACCCAGTATCGCTACAGATTATTTATTAGGCGGCGGCGATCGCATCCGTGTCAATGTATTTGAAGTACCAGAATACACGGGTGAATATCAAGTTCCTCCTGGTGGTTCAATTAATATGCCTTTAATTGGCAGTATCCCCGTTTCGGGCTTAACCACAGAACAAGCTGCTGATACAATCGCCAGAAGATATGCTCGCTTTCTCAAACGTCCGCTCATTTCCGTCAACTTATTATCACCCCGTCCCATTAATGTGTTTGTTGCTGGGGAAGTAACAAGACCGGGTGCTTATACCCTCAGCTTGGAAGGGGGAGCAGGAAATAACCCCGGTGTCCAATATCCAACAGTATTAGCTGCCCTGACCAGCGCTCAAGGTGTGACACTAGCAGCAGATGTAACTCAAGTACAATTACGCCGCAAGGTAGGACGTTCTGGAGAGCAGACAGTTTCCCTAAATTTAAAGGAATTGACGCAAACAGGTAGAATATCTCAGGAGATTACCTTACGAGATGGAGACACCATAATTGTCCCCACTGCTGCCAGTTTGAATGTGGCTGAAGCCCGGAATTTATTTGCAGCTAACTTTGCCGCTAGTCAAAGTTCACCCCGCACAGTGGTGGTAATTGGTCAAGTTTACCGTCCTGGTTCTTATCTTGTTACTGCTGGAAATGCCGGTGGGGCAGAGGGTGGTGGTGCTGGTGGTGGTTTACCCACTGTCATGCGGAGCTTACAACTAGCAGGGGGAATTACGTCCATTGCGGATGTTCGGAAGATTAAATTACGCCGTCCTACCCGAACTGGTACGGAACAAACTATAGATATTAACCTATGGGAATTACTACAAAGCGGTGATATCAATCAAGACATAGTGGTGCAAGATGGCGATACTATCATCATTCCTACAGCTACGGATATTAGTGCCGCTGAATCTACCCAATTAGCAACAACAACTTTGTCCCCAAATACTATTGAAGTGGGTGTAGTGGGTGAAGTCAAAAGAGCAGGGGCGGTAAGATTACAACCAAATAGCTCTTTAAATCAGGCATTATTAGCCGCTGGTGGTTTTAATGATAGTAGAGCCAGTAAAGGAACTGTAGAATTAATTCGCCTCAATACCAATGGTACAGTTACTAAACGTCCAATTAAAGTGGATTTATCTAAGGGAATTAATGAGGAAACCAATCCGATCCTTCGCAACAATGATGTTGTCGTAGTTGATCGCAACGGGTTAGCTAAAACTGGTGATAGAGTTAATACTGTAGCCGGTCCTTTAGGTACTATCTTGGGGATTATCAGACTATTTACTACTGGATTTTAGTTTAAGTCGAAAGGTTGGTTTTCTAGGTTTCCACTCAAAAAATCTAGACCCAAAACATAATTATTATACATCTTAGGTTATTTTTTTCGGCAACTCATGATTAGAGGTGTAGCGATCGCCTATAATGCGATCGCAGGTTTATCATTTTTATAGTTAACAATCGGGAAATTACGCAATTAACCCATTTTAATTTACAGTTAATGCCAGCCATCACCCTAACAATCAATTCTGCCCGAAGCCGAAAGAGGAGAATAACTGAATGGACCCAATAATTTTTATCATATTTTTAGCTCTAGTAGGTTATGCCTTCGCATCTGCAAAGATGGTAAATCAAGGAGATGTCGCCTTAGTTGAACGCTTGGGGCGGTATCATCGCAAACTAAATCCTGGACTAAGTTTCATAGTTCCCATTCTCGATCAAGTTGTGATGGAGAATACAACCAGAGAGCAGTTATTAGATATAAAACCGCAAAATGTAATTACTAAAGACGGAGTTTACTTAGAAGTTGATGCAATTCTTTACTGGCGGATCAAAGACATTGAAAAAAGCTTTTATGCTATTGATGACTTAGAAACAGCTTTAGCTAACTTAGCCACAACCACCCTTCGGGAAAATATCGCTCAAAATTCCTTAGAGGATACTAATATGTCCAGAGCCGAGATGGACGGAAGCATATTAGGTGTATTAAATCCAATTACATCCGCATGGGGAATTGAAATTATCCGTTTAGATATTCAAAGTATCACCCCACCAGAAGCTGTACGCAAGTCAATGCAAGAACAACAAACAGCACAAATTAAAAAAAAGGCAGCAATAGAAGCAGCAGAAGGAGAACGACAAGCAGCAGTTAAACGAGCGGAAGGAACTAGAACATCAATAGAAATAATTGCTGAAGCCTTGCGTTCTCACCCCGAAAGTAAAGATATTTTAAGGTATCTTGTTGCCCAAGATTATGTAGATGCTAGTCAAAAACTGGGTGAAAGCAATAATGCCAAAATTGTCTTTGTAGATCCTGCTAACTCAACAGAAATGTTTCAGGAATTGATTTCCGATTCAGTACAAGAAAATCATGGTAAAAATCCCACTAATGGAAAGGGTAATGGCAATGGTAAAGGTAATGGGAATGGATCTAATTAGAGCTTGACACCATTAACTGGGCGCGAGCCCCGCGCCCCTACCTCCTAACCTATGGCTAACGCCACGCTGCGCTATCACGAAAAATAGCATCTGCTACCAGAGTAACTTCTTGCATTTCTCGAACATCGTGGACTCGGAGAATATCTGCACCATTAAAAATAGCCGCACAACAAGCTGCGGCTGTTCCCCAAACCCGTAATGTTGGATCTGGTTGATTAAGAATATTACCAATAAAACTTTTACGAGATGCTCCCACCAAAATTGGAGAATTAAGTGTTTTTAGTGATTCTAAACAGCGAAAAATTTCTAAATTCTGGTCATGGTTTTTAGCGAAACCAATACCAGGATCAATAATTATTTTATTTTTGTCAATTCCCAAAAGTGTAGCCTTTGTAATTTGCTCAGATAAAAATTGATAAATATCAGGAATTAAATCTTCATAATCAGTACATTTTTGCATAGTTTGGGGTTTTCCTCGGATGTGCATTAACACAATCGGCACATTTAAACTAGCAACAGTTGGCAACATTTGGGGGTCAAATGTACCAGCAGAAATATCATTAACTATATCTGCTCCAGCGGTAATTGCGGCTTTGGCTACTTCTGCTCTAGTTGTATCTATAGAAATAGGAATATCAATAACTGGACGTAGCAACTCCAAGACAGATAGCACCCGCTCAAGTTCTGCTTCTAGGGATATTTGTTCTGCCCCTGGACGGGTTGATTGTCCACCAATATCAATAATATCAGCACCAGCCGAAACCATTGCTTCTGCCTGGGTTAAAGCCGCTGAGGTGGTGTTAAATTTACCACCATCACTAAAACTATCCGGGGTGACATTCAAAATTCCCATGAGATAAGTCCGCTTTCCCCAGGTAAAACAGTGATCTCGGATAGTTAAGTTGTTAGACATGAAATTTTTTAACTTTTAATTGATGTATCCCCAATCCCCAATCCCCATTATTGATAGTTGACAATTCTGGCAAAACTATCAGCTTTTAGACTAGCGCCACCAACGAGAGCGCCGTCAATTTCTGGTTGTTCCATAATTTCATCAATATTATTCGGGTTGACTGAACCGCCATATTGGATAGGAACTAGGGGATTAGTTAATTGACTGCGAATTAAGCCAATTACCCGATTTGCTTCCTTGGATTCACAGGTATCACCAGTACCAATTGCCCAAATTGGTTCATAAGCAATAATTAGGTGAGTTTGATCAATATCTACCAAGTCTTTTTTTAACTGGGTGCTAATTATTGATTCTGTTTCCCCCGTATCTCGCTGTTGTTTAGTTTCCCCAACACAGAGAATGGGTGTGAGTCCATGCTTTTGAGCAGCTTTAAGACGGAGATTGACAGTTACATCTGTTTCCCCGAAGAATTGCCGTCTTTCACTGTGTCCCACAATGACAAAACGCACACCGATTTCTGTTAGCATAGAGGCGGCGATTTCGCCTGTATATGCTCCACTTTCTTCCCAATGGACGTTTTGTGCGCCCAAATTTACACGGCTACCATGCAAAGATTTAGACACCAGGCTTAGGTCTGTGAAGGGAGGAAATAATACCACTTCTCGTTCTGAGGGGGTTTCCTCCAGGTGAGGCAAAAATCCGCTTAAAAATTCTGCGGATTCTGCCTGGGTTTTGAACATTTTCCAGTTACCAGCAATAACGATTTTCCGCACAGGTGATTTAATCAAAATTTTAATGTTACTAGATGCACTTTTTAATGTACTACTTTTTCAGGACTATTCACGAAGCAGAATTTATCTGGCTACAGAAACGGTAGTCAGTAGGAATATAGGCAAAAGTGTTGGTCTTTATAATAAATGAGATGCTTTATAAGTTATTTGTTTATATGCTATCAATCAAGAGGAGGATGCCAACCACTAATTACCCAACGCTTTCGAGCAATCAGAATTACTGGATTATTGATTCGTAGCTTAACTATTGTAGTCCGACCAATAGCATTTATACCTTCTAATCTTGTACCATCAGCGCTCCATCCAAAATGGTCAGTCCATTTCTGTTGACGAGGGTTAAAAAGTTGTATAGTTTCACCACTCAAAGGATCTATAGATTCAACTGCATCACTTTTGAATTCGTTGCATGAACGACAAGCTAAACAAAGATTTTCAAAAGTTGTTTCTCCACCCTTAGAAACTGGGTGAATATGATCATAAGTCATAGGAATACCGCTATTTGCTTCAGATGTCAAGCAATAACAGCAACGTGATTTATCCCTTTCTATGATTTTTTGTCTTAAACTTTCAGAAATATATGTAGACACAACAATTTAAGAATTTGATAAACGATACCCTCGCCAACTGAGTAATACTGCTGATTGGGCTTTACATAACATAAATAAATCAGCCTCATGTCGAAGTGACATCAACTCTAATTGTTCTACTTCTGTAAGTATACCCCTAGAGTTATGATCAAGCAGGATGTTATATCTGTCCATATCATCTGCTGTTTTTCGACTATTGGCAATTTGCCAAAGAGTATTGTCATCTAGCTTATCTAATGCGGCAATTTCAGATTGAAATTCTTCCGGGACATCATCCCAAGCTGGTGGACTACCAACTTGCAAAGCATGAAGCATTACTTCTTCTAAGGGACGTTGAATAGCATTAGCAGTATTAACTAATCGCTGATAGATAATTTCTGGAATTTGGAGAGTTACTGTTTCAGTGGGCATAGGGTGAACGTTAGAGTTTATTTTATATTGATTATATTACCTATTATCAATCATCAATCCACTTAAATCTGAATCGTGCATCCCTGTACCATTCTTTACCACCCTCTTGAGTTCTAAATTGTTGATAATATCGTTTGTACGACTTTTCAATATCTGTATAACCTATTATATATCCTAGAAGTTTTAAATCACTAGGATTTCCTGTTTGTAACTGTTTTATTCTCCGAGGCAAGTTCTGAGTTTTGCCAATTTTGACACAGTTACGATCTGCTACTGAATAAATAAAATAAACTACCCCAGGTTCACCTATAGGAGCTTGTTTACAATCTTCACACCAAATTATTCTTGGTAATGGAACAAGAGTTTCAAAAAATTGAAGTTCTTCTTCTAGTCTTTGTCTAAGATTTCTTTCTATTGTAAGGTCTTGCTCTGCTCTTTTTCTCAAATCTCTTTCTCTTTCTAATTCTGCTTCTAAGTCTTGGCTCTTATTACGGAAAATATTTAAGTATCTTTTTCTTAATTCTTCTGTCATTTTTTTTGCTTGCCTATTTACTAAATTATTTTTACTGTAATTACATCTTACACAAATGTATGAAAATAGGCAATGTTTTTATACAAGCATTTTCAATCATAACCAACGTACTGTATAAAATACTTACATATAAGGCAGGCAGATCAGGATAAACCTGCCCTAAATACCCAGTTATAGCTATCCTATGCCAAATACAGAACCAACTGTAGACTTAATCGAGTTTCGAGCATCCTTTAAAGCCTGACTAAAAGGTTGCTTATTCTGCAAAAATACCCTCGCACAATTGCGTCCTGGCATACCGGAAATTGAGCCACCTGGATGTGTTCCTGCACCTGTTAAAAAGAGATTATCAATGGGGGTTTTATAATTAGCTAATTCGGGTAAAGGTCGGAAAAAGATCATTTGATCCATTGTCATATCAATATGATAATAATTCCCTTTGTATGCCCCTAATCTTTCTCCTAATTCTGCCGGACTTTCTACTCTTCTAGCGATAGTTGCTTTCTTCACATTGGGGGCGTAAGTTGCTAATTTGTCAATTACTCTATCTGCAACTTTGTTTTTCAATTCATCAGTCCAACCTGTCCCTTTTAAACCTGTACCTTTTGCATTAGCAATTTGATAAGGAGCAAAAAATTCAATCCATAAAGTATGTTTACCAGGTGGTGCTAAACTAGGGTCAAGGGCGCTAGGCATGACGAGATACATGGAGGGGTCAGAATCGGGAATTTCGCCAATTGTACATTTATTATGAGCCTGTTCGACATGATTCATGGAATCAGCAATGAGAATTGAACCAATGAGATATTCATCTTTATGATCATGATGAGAAAAATGCAAGGGTTCATCTAATGCTAAATCTATTTTCAGAATGGTTTCATTGTTATTGATAATCCGTCGTTCTAACCTTTCCCACAAATCAGGATCAACGGCATCAATATCACTTTTTTCTGTCATTTGTAAGAACAATCTTTGAGCATCAATATTAGAAATTACTCCCTGTTTAGCTCGATATTCTTTACCACCTGCCACCCGCACACCCTCGGCTTTAGCATCATTAATTAAAATCTTTTCTACGTGCTGGTCTGTGAGAATTACCCCACCTTTACTATTAACTAATTTCACCAATGCTTGGACTAATGCACCTGTACCGCCGCGAGGTCTAGCCATTCCAGGATTATGACGCATAGCCATCATCATCACCCCAATTGCCAGATTTTTTTGAGAAGGTGGCGCACCTAATTCTGATGCTAATCTAGATAGGGGAGCTTTGAGAAATTCTTCATCAAACCATTCATTAAGAATATCTTCGGCGCTGTTTAACATTGTTCGCACAAAATCAAAACTTTTGGCGGGAGAACCAACTACAGAAAATAAATCTTTAACTTGTTGCAGATTGTAGTTACCGAAAATATCTATAATTGATTTGGGTGGGGCATTAAACATGGGAATCATGGCGTTAATTGCCCGTTGCCAATAATTTGTAAACTCGGCATATTTTTTAGCATCTCTTTCATTGTAACGAGCGATTTCTGCACAGGTTTTTTCTAATGATTTATGTGCTAAGAAATATTTACCGTCGGGGTGAGGACAAAATACAACTGGGTCACATTCTAGATATTCTAAGCCATATTTTGTCAGTTCTAATTCTTCTACTACTGGACCCAAATGAATAAATTCATGGTCAATGGCACACAAGTTAAATTTAAAACCTGGTGCTTTGTCTGGGATACATTCTTCTGTTGTGGCTGCACCACCGGGAACAGGACGTTTTTCTAGTAGTAAGACGCTATAACCTGCTTTGAGTAAATAAGCCGCACAAACTAAGCCGTTGTGTCCAGCACCGATGATGATAACGTCGTATTCTTGCATATCTCTTATGACATAGAAACCTGGCTTTTTTATATTATTAATATTTACGGCAAATTGCAAGTAAATTAGGTAAAATTTTAGTGGAGATTAGTTACAATAATATAGCAATCCTATTTGAGTTGTTGCCGGAGAACGAACCACAGAGGCACAGAGAGCGCAGAGGTAGAGAAGGAAGAGATGTATGTTTACGGCAGGTTATACAAATACGTCTTATTTAGGATTACTATAGATCCCCAATTTATTCAATAAATCAGGGATCTTGTTTGAGAAATTATTGCTGTTAAACTGTGACTGTTTCTAAGTTTACATATTTTGGTTGACGAAGATTCTGAATTTCTAAATTTATGGGACCATTTGGACCTGTAACTAAACCCCGTCTTTGTGGTTTAATTTCATCGGTATTCACTAATTTCATTGACCATGTTTTCAGAACTTTAGCTAATATTAATTTCATTTCCATTTGGGCAAATGCTAAACCGATACAACGTCTTGCACCACCACCAAAAGGTAGAAATTCATAGGGAGAAAATTGTTTTTCTAAAAAGCGTTCTGGGTTGAATTTTTCGGGTTGAGGATAAATATCTTCCCGTTGATGAGTTAAATAAATTGAACCCATAATAATTGTGCCTGCTTCAAGTTGATAACCACAAAGAGAAATAGGTGTTTTTACTTTTCTGGGAAAAGTTAGCATTGCTATGGGATAAATCCTTAATGTTTCATTACAGACAGCAGTTAAATATGGCAATTTAAAGATAGTATTAGAATCAGGATTTTCTCCTAAACTATCCAATTCGACTAATAGCTTTTCTCGAACTTCTGGGAGTTTATGAATCCAGTAAAAAGCCCAAGAAATTGCTGTAGCTGTAGTTTCATGACCTGCGAATAATAAAGTCATTAATTCATCTCTTAATTCTTCATCCGTCATAGGTTCACCATTTTCATCCCTAGAGGACATTAGTAAAGTGAGGATATCTGTCCGCTGAGGATCAAAATTTTCTCTTCTTTGTTGAATTTCCTGATAAATGAGTTGGTCAGCTTTTTCCTGTTTCTTTATTTGTTGTTTCCAAAGTTCCGAAATACCAATTACCTCTTTCAATTTGGGAAAATAGAGAAAAGCAACTCTCCAAGGAACACTACTTTGTTCAATAATTTCACAAAGTAAATGTCTCAGGTTTTCAGCTTGTTCTCCTTCATAAATCCCAAAAACAGCTTCCATCATAATCTGAAGAGTAATTTCTTGGAAAACATTTCTAATATTAAAAGGTTGATTTTTTGGTTGTTTATTGATAGTCTTTGTGGTAATATTTTCAATTAATTCAGCATAACTTCGCATTCTTTCCCCATGAAAAGGTGGCATAATTAATTGCCGTTGACGTTGATGCTCTTTACCACTCAGGCTAATGACAGATTTTTTACCGAGTAAATATTCAAAAATACTATTTAATTCTCCTGGTGCTTCCAAGTCCTTGTGATCATTACTTAATATTTGCTGGATAGCTTCAGGAGAATGAACAAATAAAATTGGTGGTAAATTACTTTCCAATTTTAGAGTAAACAAATCACCATAAGTCTTGGCACATTCTGTCAAATAACTCATGGGTCTGAATATCCAGTTTAAAACTTGAATAGTAGCTGATACTTTTGGTCCTGGTAGTAGTTGCATAATTTTCTCCTGTTTTGATTACACAATTAATTACAGAATAACTCAACTTCAACTATAAACCCTTGAGATTTGAATTTTCACAAGATTATAAAAAAAACTAGATGTGTAGGGGTTTAGCAGTGCTAAACCCCTACGTATACTGATGTAATGACATGAAAGGAAAAACAAGTAATCATGTGAGATGAGTATTTAACCTACTTATGGTGATATTGCGAAAAAGCAATTAACTATTAGATCCTCAAAGATGTAAAATCTTGGTTACATTAAACCAGAAACTCAAGTTTTTCCGATTTTATTCAGGTACTCAACATGACAGTAATTACGACAAAGGCAGCTTCCGCAGTTCCAAATTTTTGTGAAGGGATACAATATTTTGGGGAAGCATTGCCAGATTTTGAAATTTATGGGGCAACTCCCGTGATAGAATCGGGCAAGAGGGCGATCGCATCCCCAACAGATCTAAATGCAGTATATCAAACCTTACTGGCCGCTGATGCCCTGCGCTACTTAACTCTACAAATCAGTGCTAGTAAGGCTTCTGGCCATCCCGGCGGTTTTGCCAGCCAAGCGGAGGCTTATGCAGCTTTGGTCATGCTGGGACATAAAAACATTATCACCGAAGTAGGACATCACGCCCCCGGTTTTTATAGTGCCATGTTCTTAGACCGTTCCTTAGAAGACATGGGCATTTCTACAGTACAACAATTGGGCGATCGCTTTCGAGAAAAGCATGGATTATTAGGACACCTATCCGGCTACATTCCCGGTATTCTCGCACCGGCAGGACCCCTGGGACAAGGACAACATTTTGCCATGTCTGCTGCACTGTTGCACCGTGACAAACTCTTCCCCTTCACCGTGGGAGACGGGGGACTGGGTGAACCCTATATCATGAGTTCAATGGCGCATTTCAACACCGCTTACCCCACCGCTACCAACTTCTTACCCGTGTTGGTGTGGAACGGTTACAGCCAAGAACACCACAGCATGGTATCTCTGAAAACCAACGCAGAGATGATAGCCTATTGGCAAGGTAACGGTTTTGCCGAAGTCGTATTAGTCAATGCCAAAGATTTTGACGACCAAAACCAAGCAGGTGAATATGTTGATAGTACGGTATTTTCCTTTGCCAAGCGCCTAGAATTTACCAAAGCCGTATTAGTAGGTATGGATAAAGCTGCCCGTTCAGCACTTAGCGGTAAATTGACCGTATTTATTATCAAACAACTCAAAGGGGCAGGGGTTCACGCTTTAGGGGCAAAATCCCACAACCTCTATCCTCAAGATACTTTAACCGCGCCCCATATTGTCAGCGCCTTACAAAAACGGGCATTATCAGCCCCAGCATGGCAAATTGTGCGGACAAATGCCGAACGGGCTGGAGGTGGTCCGGCTGCGAAAACTGTAGTCACAGAATTTGAATTACCCCTAGCAGAAATTGGCGAATTACCATTAGTAGAATATCAAGTTGGGGCAGTTCCCCAAGTTTCTACAACTGTCATGGGTAAACTGGTGGGAGTAGTAGGAAATAAAGATAAAAACTTCCTCGTGACTAACGCCGATGGTAACGCCGCTTCAGGAATTGGTAATATTAATGAGGCATTAAAAATCATTCACCCCACCACCGATGACACCTATCATCAAGCCCCAGGAGGTCAAGTTTACGAACCTTTGAGCGAAGATGCTTGTGCAGGTTTAGCGGCTGGTTTATCCTTAATGGGGGCGAGAAGTTTGTGGTGTTCCTATGAATCTTTTGCCATCAATGGTTTACCAATTTGGCAAACTGTCACCCAAGCAATGGCAGAATTACGCCGCAAAACACCGTCAACAATTACATTATTTACTGCGGGGGCTTTAGAACAAGGACGCAACGGTTGGACTCACCAAAGACCAGAAATTGAAGCTTATTTTGCTTCTTTGATGAGAACCGGAAATGTCTTCCCATTATTTCCCCCTGATGCTAACAGTATTCAAGTCTGTTATGACTGGGCTTTGCAAACAAAAAATAAGGGCATTGTCATTACTGCTAGTAAGTCTCCTTTGCCAATTCGTAGCACTTTTGCCCAAACTGAAAAAGGCTTAATTGATGGTGCGGTGTTATTACATGAAGTGGCTGGTGGGAAGACTGTTGTATTTGCTGTAATTGGCGATTTGACTTTAATTCCTGTGTTTGAAGCGGCGGCTTTTTTAGAAACTGAAGGTATTGGTGTGAAGATTGTTTCTATTATCAATCCTCGTCGTTTATATCGTCCTCATGATACTGCTTGGGATACTTGTTCTGAACCAGATAACGGTTTTTTAAGTGATGCCGATTTTGAGCAATTGTTTGGTGGAGATGCCTTAATTGGTGTGACAGGTGGCGCTGCGGCGATGTTAGAACCTATCATGTTACGCAGTAATTCTAAGCGTGATTCTTTTGCCTGGAAGCGTGGGGAAACTACGGCTAGTGCGGGTGAGTTGATGGCTTTTAATGGTTTGACTGCGGAAGCGTTGACTAAGCGGGCTATTGAGTTGGTGCATTAAAACCTACTTTCTATTACAATGTAATCACCCATCTGGAGTTTTATCTGGATGGGGTTCAATATGTCAAATTTAGAACTGATAAATTATGCACTGTAAAATCTTTTATTCTTGGCAGTCAGACTTAGAAAATTGTACCAATCGGGGATTTATCAATAAGGCTTTAGAAGATGCAGCCAAATTAATCCGCAATGATGACTCAATAGAAGTAGAACCTGTTATAGATCGTGATACAACAGGTGTACCAGGATCACCAGATATTGCTAATACAATTTTTAACAAAATAGAAAATGCTCAAGTTTTTGTATGTGACATTTCAATTATTAACCTAAATACACCTTTTAGACATACTCCTAATCCCAATGTCTTACTTGAACTGGGATATGCAATAAAGACTCTGGGATGGGAAAACGTAATTATGGTTATGAATACAGCTTTTGGTACGCCAGAATTGTTACCTTTCGATCTCAAAATGAGACGAGTTACTACTTACAATATGCCTGAAGTGAGCGAGGATCGCGCAACAGAACGGAAAAAGCTTCAGCAAACCCTAGAAATAGCACTTCGGAGCATCCTAGAGGGATTAGAAGTGCAAACTCCTGGGGAACTTATACAACAAACTAGTATAGTTGAACAAGCGATAAATGCAATTGAAAATTTTCAGCCCAATCAAGCTTCTCTAGTGCGTAGGTTTATGATATGGTTAAAAGATGAGCTTATTACACTAAAACCAGACTTTTCAAAAAGTAATATACATTACGATGAGTTACTAATTGAGTCAATTGAAAAGACCACAGAATTAATTATAGACTTTGCTAAACTTGCAAAAGTAATTGCGGAATTTAAAAATGAAGTTGCGGCTCAAGAATTGTACAAGAACTTTGGACTAATTTTTGAACTTTATAATGTACCCAAAAATCAGGGGAGTTTTTACGAATTTGAGTTTGATTTTTATAAATTTATTGGACATGAACTATTTGTTACATTCTTTTCATTTCTTATTCAAGAAGAAGAATGGAGACTTATTGGTGAGCTTTTATCCGATGATATTTATGTAGAAAATCTGGGAATTAACAGGAACTCTGATGTTGTGGAATTTGGTTATGCTTCTTATTTTTATCTTCGATTATTGAAAGAAAATGGTCGAAAACTTAATAGGGAATCCGTTCATCCATATATTTTAAATGAACGCCATACTCAGAAAGAGTTAGGCAAAATTGTGCCAATGCAACAATTTATATATGCTGATTTATTCTTATTTTTAAGAAGTGAATGTGACTCTCAAAATCGCAATATTCGCTACAAGTGGATTCCTCATAGTAAAATATATATAGCAGAGGGAGTACCCAGTTATTTATCGAAAGCATATAAAGCTAAATATGCTCAACAACTTTTAGTAGCCTTTGGAGCATATAATATTGGCAATTTTAGAGAAATTTTAGCTAATGCTAAGGAAAATTTAAGACAAGGCTCAGGTTTCTGGCCACTTTATCCATTAAGTGAATATAAAGACTTAGAATTTGGAAGTAAGTAGCAATTAGGTTGGGTTGACGCAAGAAAACCCAACAATATCCACCATTAATAACGCACTTATCACAACCCCAAAACCCTGTATCTGTTTACATTATCTCACCCAACTATTACTAGGGATTTTTAGAGCGATCGCACCTGAAAAGCTTACCCTGTATCTGTTTACGTTATCTCACTCAACCATTACTAGGGATTAGTAGAGCGATCGCACCTGAAAAACTTACCCTGTATCTGTTTACGTTATCTCACTTAACCATTACTAGGGATTAATGGGGCGATCGCACCTGAAAAGCTTACCCTGTATCTGTTTACGTTATCTCACTCAACTATTACTAAGGATTAATAGAGCGATCGCACCTGAAAAGCTTACCCTGTATCTGTTTACATTATTTTACTCAACTATTACTAGGGATTACTGGGGCGATCGCACCTGAAAAGCTTACCCTGTAGATGTTTACGTTATCTCACTCAAGCATTACTAGGGATTAGTAGAGCGATAGCGAAGCGCTGCTGCAAGCAGTTCGCACCTGAAAACCTTACCTTGTATCTGTTTACGTTATCTCACTCAACCATTACTGGGGATGTTTAGGGCGATAGCGAAGCGCTGCTGCAAGCAGTTCGCACCTGAAAACCTTACCCTGTATATGTTTACGTTATCTCACTCAAGCATTACTAGGGATTAGTAGAGCGATCGCACCTGAAAACCTTACCCTGTATCTGTTTACATTATCTCACTCAACTATTACTAGGGATGTTTAGGGCGATCGGATGAATAAGAGAAGACAATAGAACCATGACAGATACACCTGGAAATATTCACCTCACTTGAGAACCATCACCCAGGGCGTAGTTTATAATAGGATCATACCGAAAAAATTTACTCAATTGAGGAGTTAATCATGGTAATAAAAATTGCAGAAGTATCTAAAGATATTGATACCTTAACAGAAGAAGCGCAAATCTTACTACTTGATTTTATTCAATTACTTAAAAAACGTTATCCAAAACCAGAAAATCAACTCATAGAAAATGAGATAACTGTCTCATCTACCCAAAAACAAAAACCACATCCACTAGACACATTTATAGAAAAACATGGTGCTTGGGAAGATGAACGCACAGCAGCAGAAATAGTCAAAGAGATTTATGATAGCCGCACTATTTCTAATGACGATATTAGCTTATGAATTATTTATTAGATACTGACACCTGCATTTACTGGATTAAAAATATTAATTCCGTCAGAGATAAAATTCAACAAATAGGATGGGAGCAAATTTATATTTGCAACATCACCGTTGCTGAACTGTATTTTGGTGCTTATAATTCTCAAAAAGTAGCAGAAAATTTAACTCGTGCAGAAAAATTCATTCAAGATATAGAAGTTATCAATTTAGATAATAATGCTGTCAAAAAGTTTGGAGAATTAAAAGCAGAACTTAGAAAAATAGGACAACCAGTAGCAGATTTCGATTTATTAATTGCTAGTGTTGCAATAACTAGAAACCATATTTTAGTAACTAACAACACTCGTCATTATAGCCGAATTTCAGAGTTAAAATTAGAAAACTGGATTTCACCTTAAAAAAGTTCTTGAACATGAATTAACGGTAACATAACTCATCATTAATAACGCACTTATCATAACCCAAAAAGCCTATATCTGTTCACATTATCTCACCCAACCATTACGAGGGATTAGTAGAGCGATAGCGAAGCGCTGCTGCAAGCAGTTCGCACCTGAAAACCTTACCCTGTATCTGTTTACGTTATCTCACTCAAGCGTTACTAGGGATTAGTGGAGCGATCACAGCCCGAAAACCTTACCCTGTATCTGTTTACATTATCTCACTCAACCATTACTAGGGATTAATGGGGCGATAGCGAAGCGCTGCTGCAAGCAGTTCGCACCTGAAAATCTACCCTGTATCTGTTTACGTTATCTCACTCAAGCATTACTAGGGATGTTTAGGGCGATAGCGAAGCGCTGCTGCAAGCAGTTCGCACCTGAAAACCTTACCCTGTATCTGTTTACGTTATCTCACTCAAGCATTACTAGGGGTTACTAGAGCGATCACACCTGAAAAGCTTACCCTGTATCTGTTTACATTATTTTACTCAACTATTACTAGGGATTACTGGGGCGATAGCGAAGCGCTGCTGCAAGCAGTTCGCACCTGAAAACCTTACCCTGTATCTGTTTACGTTATCTCACTCAAGCATTACTAGGGATTAGTGGGGCGATAGCACCTGAAAAGCTTACCCTGTATCTGTTTACGTTATCTCACTCAAGCATTACTAGGGATTAGTGGGGCGATAGCGAAGCGCTGCTGCAAGCAGTTCGCACCTGAAAAGCTTACCCTGTATCTGTTTACATTATCTCACTCAAGCATTACTAGGGATTACTGGAGCGATAGCGAAGCGCTGCTGCAAGCAGTTCGCACCTGAAAACCTTACCCTGTATCTGTTTACATTATCTCACTCAAGCATTACTAGGGATTGCTGGGGCGATAGCGAAGCGCTGCTGCAAGCAGTTCGCACCTGAAAACCTTACCCTGTATTTGTTTACATTATCTCACTCAAGCATTACTAGGGATTAGTAGAGCGATCGCACCTAAAAACCTTACCCTGTATCTGTTTACATTATCTCACTCAAGCATTACTAGGGATTAATGGGCGATAGCGAAGCGCTGCTGCAAGCAGTTCGCATCTGAAAACCTTACTCTGCATCTGTTTACATTATCTCACTCAAGCATTACTAGGATGTTTAGAGCGATCGCTGTGATCGTGTTGGTGCATTAAGATTTTAACCGCAGATGTACGCAATATCTTATATTTTTAGAGTGTACATTTGCGGTTGAGCGTATGGTAAAGAATTTTACTTTATTTTTCTTTACATTTAGTTTTGTCTTGATCCATTAATTTAAGACTATTATAAGACTATAAAATTTATTGCTGTTAATTTTCATGAAAATACTTTCTCAAATCTTCGATAACAGAATAAAAGCATACAATATTCTGACAGAAATTTCTATTTCTGAATATTTAGAAATAGCTAAAATTATTCTTCAAAATAATCCTTTTCAAAGAAAAAGATTAAGATCATATTCGTCAATATATAACCTACTCAAGAAAGATTTAAAAGTAGGATGTACTATACCTCCCCTAGTTTTAGCACTCGGTAATGAAAATATAGAAATTAATTATGAAGATGATAATGAATCTCTCAATTATATAAATAACCATAAAAATAAATTAATCATTCTTGATGGATTACAAAGAACATACACTTTACTCGATGTAGAAAAAGAGTTAGATTTTGAAAATGATGAAAATAAAAGAAATTTTTATGATCATAAGTTAAGATTTGAAATTTATTTAGGTCTTAACAAAATAGGTATATTGTACAGAATGCTGACACTTAATACGGGTCAATCACCTATGTCGGTGAGGCATCAAATAGAAATACTTTATTCAAATTATCTCGATGAAAATATTCCTGGAGGAATAAGATTACTTAGAGAAGTTGAGGAAGAAACTCCGCATCAAATTGGCGAATACAGATTTAATGATGTAATAGATGGTTTCACTTCTTATATTCTTAGGGATGAGTCTAGTTTGGATAGAAGAGACTTGCTTGAAAGTATAAAAAGTTTAGAAAAGCTTGCTCTAGAAAATCAAGATAATGATCTATTTCAAAATTACCTCATAACATATAATAATTTGGTTAAAAAAATACATGAATTAGCAGGTGATTGGAATTGTAATAATGAAGAAATCATATTATCGGGTAAGCCGTTTGGTTCTAGCGTAGATAAAATATTTTCTAAATCACAAGTAATGACAGGTTTTGGTGCTGCCGTAGGTTTTTTGAAAGATAAAAATCTCATTAATTCATTTGATGATATAAATAGAGGTATTGCAGATATTAAACCTAGCAAAGATGACTACAACTTTCTTGACGAGTTAATTAGAAAATTAGATGAAATCAGTAAAACTGCCAAAAAAATAGGCAACTCTCAAAGAATGTATTTTTATTACTTGTTTAGAGAATTATTTAGCTCTGCAAGTGACTCATTTTTATTAATAGATGAATCAATAGAATCTAGTTATAAAAGATACAAATTAAATGAGTAAAGTTTTTATATGTCTCTCAAAATTATAGATGAAGTTTCAAATACAACATATTTGTTAACAGAAGTTACATCAACTTTTAATGATGATGAATATCATTTTGAGCTTTCTGATTCAAGTGGCACTAAGGTCTATATTGATTATGTTTTAACTCCCTACAATGATTATAAACCTGAAGATTACTCATTGTTCATATTTAAGTCATGGATTTTAAATAGTGAAAATAACATTTTTCAGGCTTATGAAAAAGACATTAATGAGAGAATTGGTTGGATGTTTCCTATTCAATCTCTTGTATCTAATGAACATAAATATGTAGGTAATTCTCATTTTTTAAAATATGCCTATGTTGCATTTCTCAAATTACTAATAAATCGAGAACAGTATGAAACTTTTACTCCATATCTCCAGACTACAGACAGTTATAGATTAACAGAATTTTACGGAGATGATATAATAATATTAGTTTTATCTAATACTCAAATTCAAAAACTTGATAATTTTCATATTGATAATTACCTTACTTCTTTATATTCATATAGTTATTACTACTGTCAACCTATTGATAATTTTAAAGAAATTAATAGTAGAGCTAATTTTCAATCTCCTGGTGATACTAGATTAATACTTCAGAGAAATTCATCCTATTTACAAGGAGAAGTTTATCTACATAGACTTTTCAAAAGTTTGTTAAAAACAGAGGAACATCCTTTGGTTCGGTTTTATCTTCTTTACCAAGTAATTGAACTAATTATAGAGATAATTTTTGAAAAAAGTTTTTCAGATACAATCACTAATTTCCATAACAATACAGATAAAAATATATATGAACTTAAGGAATCAATAGCATCTATTTCTAGTGAAAAAGAAAGAATATCTAAATTAATAGCTACTTTAGAAAAACATTTTGATGGAAATACTAAAACCAATCTACTTCTTTATTGTAATGACTTACTTGTAGCATTTAATAGTGAGAAAAAAGATAGCTTGGCTTTAGCTTTGTACGCTGTTAGAAGTTTAATAGTTCATAAGTTTAGAAAATTGCCAGAGAAGGATTTACCAAAAATCGCAGAAATTAATAAAGAATTTGAAAATATTGTCATTAAAATAATTTTAAATTACGAAGAAATAAGTATTTAGATTTTGTAGGTTTAAATTAGTAAGTACAGTATCTGTTCACATTATCTCACTCAACCATCACCAGGGATTAGTAGAGCGATAGCGAAGCGCTGCTGCAAGCAGTTCGCACCTGAAAACCTTACCCTGTATCTGTTTACGTTATCTCACTCAACCATTACTGGGGATTAGTGGAGCGATCGCAGAAGCATGACAGATACACCTGGAAAGATTCACCTCACCTGAGAATTATCACCCGACCATGAGTTATAATCAAGATTAAAGTCATAACCATAAAATTACTATGACTCTCCAAATCCTAGACAAAACTACCACAATTTCCGAACAGCGATTTCTTCTACCTGGTTATTACACTTGGGAGGAATTTGAAACAATAGAAACCTTAACCGCAGATGCAGCAGGTTTGCGGATAACTTATCTTGATGGGTGCATTGAATTTATGACACTTGGTGAACAACACGAAACTATTAAAAGTGTAATTGCTATATTCTTAGCATTATACTTTTTTGAAAAAGGTATAAACTTTATTCCAGTAGGCAGTGCTACTCGTCGCGCAAAAGAAAAAAGTGCTTCATTTGAACCTGATGAATCTTATTATATCGGAGAAAAAAAAGCAAATCCAGATTTAGCAATTGAGGTTAATATTACCAGTGGCAGTATTGACAAACTAGAAAAATATAAAAGGTTTAATATTACCGAAGTCTGGTTTTGGGAAAATAATCAATTCTCTCTATATCATCTCAAAAATGATAACTATGAGCAAATTAACCAAAGTGAATTATTGCCAGATTTAGATATAGATTTATTGGCAAGTTGTGTTTTAATGCCTTACATTATTGATGCAAGAACAGCATTTATTAAAGGTATTAAGAAGTAGTAGTTTGTAGTTTGGGTTGACACAAGGAAACCCAACAATACCCACCATTAATAACCCTAAATTACAACCCAAAAACCTCACATCATCTCACCGAACTATCACCAGCGATTATTGGGGCGATCCGCAGTTGAAAAACCCTGTATCTGTTCACATTATCTCACTTAACCATTACTAGGGATTAATGGGGCGATAGCGAAGCGCTGCTGCAAGCAGATCATGTAAATAAGAGAAGACAATAGAACCATGACAGATACACCTGGAAATATTCATTTATATTAAATTCACTAAACCCAAACTAATCTGAATTGCTCTATCTACCTGTTCCATTGTGACTGATTCTAGAATACCCAACCGTTTAATTAATCGTTGTTTATCAATAGAACGAATTTGATTAAGAAGTGCAACAGAATCAACCTGTAAACCTCCTTCTGGTACTTTAATTAGCACTTCAGTAGGATACAAAGGTTCTGTAAACTGAGAAGTAATAGCAGCTACAATAGTTATAGGACTATATTGATTAGAAACGTCATTCTGCAAAATTAAAGCTGGGCGTGTTTTTTTGATTTCTGAACCTATAGTTGGATCAAAATTAACCAAGTAGATTTCACCACGCTGGGGATAGATTATTTTTCCCTTACTTAACACGCTTCCTCTTCCAAATTAAACCACTCTTCAACTAATCCTAAATCACGTTCTGCTCTTTTAATAGCTCCTTGTTTTAACTGTTCTTTGATATTAAATTTACTATAACTACCATTCGCATATTCATCACGGACTAATTGAATTTCTTTTTTAGTTTCTTCATCTTCTTGCCAATTTTCCTCCTCATTATCAGCGATCGCTTCATTAAGAAGTTGTGAAATCTTTCGTTTTTCTGATAAACTTAGCGCATTTAAGGAATCAATCAGTAACTCTATCGGAATGAATAGATTTAATCCAGTTTGTGACATGGCTTTTATCATGATGTGATTGTCGTTCTACATTATATCAAACGATGGCGAATTAGTCTATAAAAACCCTGTATCTGTTTACATTATCTCACTCAAGTATTACTAGGGATTAGTAGAGCGATAGCGAACGCGAGTGCGTCCCGGAGGGAACTAGTGCTGCTGCAAGCAGTTCGCACCTGAAAACCTTACCCTGTACTGTTTACGTTATCTCACTCAAGCATTACTAGGGATTAGTAGAGCGATAGCGAACGCGAGTGCGTCCCGGAGGGAACTAGTGCTGCTGCAAGCAGTTCGCACCTGAAAACCTTACCCTGTACTGTTTACGTTATCTCACTCAAGCATTACTAGGGATTAGTGGAGCGATAGCGTTCGCGAGTGCGTCCCGGAGGGAACTAGCGCTGCTGCAAGCAGTTCGCAGCCCAAAAAGCCTGTATCTGTTCACATTATCTCATCTAATCATCACTAGGGATTACTGGGGCGATTGTGTAAATATTCACCTCATCTGAGAATTATCACCCAAACTAAATCAAATCCTATATTTACAAACTACTAGACTAAAAATATCAAATTAAGCTATACTACTTATAGTATGACTGTGGGTAGGATATGGCTAAAATCTCAATTTCATTGCCAGAGGAACTACTAAATTACATTGACCAAAAAGTTGAAAACCGTAGTGCGTTGATTGAAAATCTCTTGAAACAATGGCAAGAAAAACAACAAGATGAAGCACTAGCCGCAGCTTGCGCTTTGGTTGATGAATTAGAATTAGGTTGGGAAAGTGAATGGCAAAACATAGCGATTACCGAATGGGAAGCATCTGGATAGTAACATTTGATCCATCTGTAGGTACAGAAATTCAAAAAACTCGTCCAGCACTGATAATTTCTGGGACTTTGTTTAACAACCAACGCAGCAAAGTCACAGTTTTACCTTTTACTTCCGTAAAACCGAATAACCCCCGCATTTCACCTGCGGTAGTTGAAGTACCTACATCAGCGCAAAATGGACTTTCTGTGGATAGTCTTTTAATCTGCGTTGAACCCATGACTTTTGACAAAATTCGTTTAACTCAACAATTAGGAGAATTAGAAGCAGAATTACTAGAACAAGCTCAAAATATTTTGCGGAGATATCTTAGTTTAAACAGCAATTAATCATTTTTGATTGATTCAGTTCATATTATCTCACTTAACCATTACTAGGGATTACTGGGGCGATAGCGAACGCGAGTGCGTCCCGGAGGGAACTAGCGCTGCTGCAAGCAGTTTGCACCTGAAAACCTTACCCTGTATCTGTTTACGTTATATCATCCAAGCATTACTAGGTATTATTAGAGCGATCGCACAAATATTAACCTCACCTAATAATTGTCACCTGGACTAAATCAAATTCTAGAATAAATAGCTTACGTGCTAGTAGTATAATATTAAATCGTCAATAAATTAATACACTTGAAATGGAATTATGACCACAGATGCAGAATATCAAACAAGAATTACTACCTATCAATGGGATGATTTAATAAAATTATGGTCAGAAATAAAAGAAAAAAAGACCTCAAAGTTTTGGGATGCAGGTAAAGCACTAGAATATTTGGTTTTACGTGCATTTGAACTTGATGGTGCTGATATAGCTTGGCCTTATACTGTGACAATTCAAGGTAAAATAGTAGAACAAATTGATGGAGTAGTATATACAAACAGCCTAGCCTGCCTGATAGAATGTAAAGATACAACTGAAGAGGTTAATATTGGACCCATAGCTAAATTACGAAATCAATTACTACGAAGACCGGCAACAGCGATTGGTAGCGTATTTAGTCGAACTGGATTTACAGAAGCCACAGTAACTTTAACTGGGTTTGTCGCTCCTCAAACTATTCTATTATGGGGAGGAGAAGAAATTGAATATTCACTAGAAAATAAATGTATATGTGAATTTCTAGTCAAAAAATATCGTGTTTGTGTTCAAAAATGTATCCCCAATTACGACGTTACAACGGAGAGTTTCTAATGACACTAGCATACATTCTTACAGAAAGAGATAGAGATATAGTAATTTTACAGAAATTACTACCAAAAAATTTGATTCAAGACATCAAATTTATAGCTGGTGCAAGTTCTTATAGAGCGCGTTCTTTAGCTAGTTCACTGCTTGCTACTCGAAAAACACCAGTTGCTCTTGTCATAGATGCAGATACAAATAACGAATCTCAAGTATTTGAAAAGCAAGATTTAATTAATTATGTATTAAATCAAGCATCATCTGGTATTCCTTTTCAAGTTTCTCTAGCAGTTCCAGAAATAGAATCCATATTTTTACAGGATAAATCATTAATTGAAAAAATAGCAAAAAGAAAAGATCCATTTAATGATTTAGAATGGCAATTTGCTCAAAGTAACCCTAAAGAATTTTTAGAGGCAATCTTAGGTAAAAAACACTCACTCAATGACACAATACTTAGAAATCTAAATGATGATGAAATTAAGATATTGCAACAACATCCATTAATACAAAAAATCAAGGGTTTCTTGTCATCAGTTATTGAGCCTTCTGTTGCTATTAATTAATCTAACTGGATCTAGAATTTCTATTCATCTAATAACGCACTTATTACAACCCGAAAACTCTGTATCTGTTCACACACATCATCTCACCCAACCATCACCAGCGATCGCAGTCCGAAAACCTTACCCTGTATATGTTTACGTTATCTCACTCAAGCATTACTAGGGATTAGTAGAGCGATAGCGAAGCGCTGCTGCAAGCAGTTCGCACCTGAAAACCTTACTCTGTATCTGTTTACATTATTTCACCCAACTATTACTAGGGATTAGCGAAGCGCTGCTGCAAGCAGTTCGCACCTGAAAACCTTACCCTGTATCTGTTTACATTATCTCACTCAAGCATCACCAAATATCATGTAAATAAGAGAAGACAATAGAACCATCACAGATACACCTGGAAATATTCACCTCACATGATTTAGATCCCCGACTTCTAAGATTAATTATGGATATGATAGAAAAATCTTGAAAAGAAGTCGGGGATCTTTGGCTACTATAACTACTAAATATAAATACTTATCTTGATTATAATGGCAGAAAATGACAAAAACTGCCATGATATAAAAAAGTAGATTTAGGAAGTCAGATTATAAAAAGTATGAATATTTCCTTACCTGACACCATGCGCGATTATATAGAAGAACAGGTAGCGCAAGGAGGTTACAGCAGCGTTAGTGAATATTTTCGGGAATTAGTGCGACAAGACCAAAAACTCAGAGCCAACGAACGATTACAAACCATGCTTTTAGAAGGATTAAACTCAGGAAATGCAACAGAAATGACTGCACAAGATTGGGAAGATATTCGTCAAGCAGTTCGTGAAAAAACTAACAAACGTCAAAGTGCAATTTAGCCATGATGTATGATGTATTAAATTAAAAAAACACCTCCCAAAAAAATGCTATGAAATTTCAAGTAATATTCACTTATGATTCAGAATATCTAGGTTACGTTGCTGAAGTACCAGAACTTCCTGGTTGTGTCAGTCAAGGTAAAAGCTTAGATGAAGCAATTGAAAATATCAAAGATGCTATCAAAGGCTATCTTCACGTATTAGAAAAACATGGGAAACCCTATGTAACCAAAGAATCTCAATCTTTTGTAGGGGAAGTAGTAGTATAAATGGGACGCTTATCAAATATTTCCGGTAAACAAACAGTCAAGTTGGGTGAGATAATGTGAACAGATACAGGGTTTTTAGGTTGTAATTTAGGGTTATTAATAGTGGGTATTTTTGGTTTTTTTTGCGTCAACCCAACCTACTAACTAAGGATGGTGAGGCTCTAAATTAAAGATTGTAAATAATTCTTGTTCCAGACTATTTAAAAAGGTGACTTGAGCTTGAACTCCTTTGCGAGTTAGCAAAAGATAACAGGTTTCTGTAACAACACACCATGTTGTAATTAAAGGTTCATTGTATTTTTTTAAAGCTTGTTTTGCTGTTTCGTGGTAGGTGTCTTTTTGATCAATAAGAGCTAACCAAAATCCTGTATCAACTATGATCATATTTGTTTGGTAATGTATTAGATAAAACTTCTTGATATGTGGTTGATAAATTTTCTTCCACAGCACAACAACCAATTAATCCAATTTCATCAAATTTTTCATAGATACTTTTTTGTTGATGATGATTTTCTGGTTGTGGATAACGTTTTTTGAGTAATTGAATAAAATCAAGTAGTAAGATTTGTGCTTCTTCTGGTAAGGTGTCAATATCTTTAGATACTTCTGCAATTTTTATTACCATGATTAACTCCTCAATTGAGTAAATTTTTTCGGTATGATCCTATTATAAACTACGCCCTGGGTGATAATTCTCAGGTGAGGTGAATATTTACATGATCTGCTTGCAGCAGCGCTTCGCTATCGCCCCAGTAATCCCTAGTAATGGTTGAGTGAGATAATGTGAACAGATACAGGTTTTTTGGACTGCGAACTGCTTGCAGCAGCGCTAGTTCCCTCCGGGACGCACTCGCGAACGCTATCGCTCTAGTAATCCCTAGTAATGGTTGAGTGAGATAATGTAAACAGATACAGGGTAGGGTTTTCAGGTGCGAACTGCTTGCAGCAGCGCTTCGCTATCGCTCTAGTAATCCCTAGTGATGGTTGAGTGAGATAATGTAAACAGATACAGGGTTTTTAGGTTATAATTTACTGTTATTAATGATGGGTATTGCTGGGTTTCCTTGTGTCAACCCAACCTACGCATTAATTTTTATTTTCATGAAACTAGTTCATCAATTTTTGCTGTTTCGTGATTTTTCTGATTTTGATAAAATTCTTCAAACAAAGTAAAAAATCTATCTACTGCGCTTTTTTCATCGGCTGAATGGAAAAGAAGAATACTTGACCATAATTGACCTGTTTCTACATTGAATTTGTGTCTTATCCATTGTAAAAAAGTTTGAAATTCTGTTTCTTCTGCTGTTAAGGGAATACCAATTTCTCGACGGGCAAAATAGTACCCATCTAAAAATGCTTGGAGGCTAAAAATAGAGTTTTTACCTAAATACATTGCAGGTCTTTTTTTGATCTTTTGCAGCAATTTGTAAAGATTATCCATATTTAACTCACTAAATTTCTAGGTTAAAAGTAAGTTTCTGTGATTTGAAACTCTAATCCTGCATCTAATATAGGTGAATAGAGATTCTGTATCCAGTTTAATCGGGTAATGCCTTGATGGTGAATATTGTCAAAAACAAGTTCTCCGTCATTTATCTCTATTATAAGTAGGTAAACAGAAAAAATTAAAGGTATATGACGAAATGTAAATTCAATAAATGCCTTGCAAATAGGTCGTTTCACGGTTTTCACAAAACTAAACATATATCGTTTTTATTATGTTTACCTACTTAACACCTTCATGATGACCAGTGGTAGCAATCAATTCTCCAATACTATCATCATAAATTCTGCCATAAATTGGATCTTGAGAATTTGTATTTATTTTAATATGCTTACCATGAATACTTTGTCTGATTAAAAATTCTTTGATTGCTCTAGCACAGGGTATACAATCAAATATTCCGTAACTACTGGCAATTGCTATAATTTGTTGATAGATGATATCCTCTTTATTCAAAATCACTCCCGTTGTCAAATTTTAATATTTCTACCCTGATTACTATTGATTGATAGTTAAGGGAGTATTAAGCTATTCTTTACATTTTAAACTAGAAGAAGCACAAAATAGGATTTGATTTAGTTCGGGTGATAATTATCAGGTGAGGTGAATATTTACACGATCTGCTTGCAGCAGCGCTAGTTCCCTCCGGGACGCACTCGCGTTCGCTATCGCCCCAGTAATCCCTAGTAATGGTTGAGTAAGATAATGTAAACAGATACAGGGTAGGGTTTTTGGGCTGTAATAAGTGCGTTATTAATAGTGGGTTATTTTGTTGTTAACCCACTGAAAATATTACTTATTTCCTAAAAATTCATCTACGGTAATTCCTGCTTGTCTAATTAAACTTCTGAGTAACCCTGGTGCTAGTTCTTTATGATTGGGAACTGATAAAATAGGTTTTGATTCGTGCCACAGTATGATATGACTTCCGGTTTGATGATCTACAGCATAGCCAAATTTTTCAAAGATTTTGAGCCAACTATCATGTAAATAAGAAAAGACAATAGAACCATCACAGATACACCACCGAAACATTTACCTCACCTGATTTACATCTTTACATCCCCGACTTCTAAGATTGATTATTGATATGATAGAAAAATCTTGAAAAGAAGATTCAGCGAAATCACATTATGAAAGTTATCGGACTATATTGATTAGAAACGTCATTCTGCAAAATTAAAGCTGGTCGTGTTTTTTTTGATTTGGGGAACCTATAGTTGGATCAAAATTAACCAAGTAGATTTCACCACGCTGAGGATAGATAATTTTTCCCTTACTTAATACGCTTCTTCTTCCAAATTAAACCACTCTTTAACTAATCCTAAATCACGTTCTGCTCTTTTAATAGCTCCTTGTTTCAACTGTTCTTTGATATTAGCCTGGAACTGAATTTCCAGGCGGGTCTGTCAGCCAAACAAATAAGCTATCTGTAGCTTAAGTTCACACCAATCAGCATTGCTAAATCCTAAATTAATCAAGTCTTTGAATTTGTTTTAAGACTGAATTGGATTATCTCTAGGATTTACCAATTTCAATAGTTTCTGTTTAATTTGTGCGTCGAAAACTTCCCATTTGATTTTGGCATAAGCTGAATTTTCATTACCACCAGATAAGAAACCCATCGGAATTTCAAAGCCTCCAGCACCCGTCCTCCCACCACCAAAAAATCGCCCAGCACTATCTTGTCCAAAGGCTTCTTTAATAAATTCATCAGGATCTAACGTCAGTTTGGTGGTTCTCAGAGAACCTATCACTACTTCTAATTCGTCATCTTCATCATGAACAATTCCATAAACTACTGCTGTATGCACATTTTCCTCAGTAACGAGAAAATCAGCCGCTTGGGGAATTGCATCCCGGTCATCATAGCGCAAATAACCAACACCAGCTATAGAAAAGTTATTTTGAACGATGCGGTTTTTAAGCGATCGCTCGATCACATCCATTACCCGCTTAGAACGATTTGCTTGCAAAATAGCATTTAGTAACTGAGCATCATAAAACCTGCTCAAATACCCAGCAGCCATAAAATCTTCTTCCTGTGCCTGCATCAACCGATTTGTATCTGAGCGTAACCCGTGCATTAAAGCTGTAGCACATTTAACGTGCTGGCTAATGCTATTATCTAAAGTTAATAATCCTGCTTGTAAGTATTGAGTAAAAATTGTCGCTGTAGCTCGCACATAAGGACGAACATCAACAAATTCTGACTTGAGTTCTCCTTGTAAACTATGATGATCCACCAGCACTATCAGGGGAATTCCAGCTTGTTGGATGGCTGGTAATAATTGAGACGTAGTTCCCTGGTTGTCAATTAACACAAACCCTTGATAGCATGACAAATTTTTATTTTTTAAAGTTTGTATTGTCCAACGTTGAGCAGGTAAATTAGTGAGCTTAACTAAAGCAATATTTTCCTGATGACTTAAAGTTCCCGCGTAAACAATATCACACTTGATATCATACTGTTGGGCAATTAATTGGTAAGACCAAGCACAAGAAAGAGCATCAGGATCAGGAAAATCTTGTAAAATCACCAACTGACGTTCATGACGATGTGCAAGCAGCGTCTTCTGTAACTCCTCTGATTTTTGAGATGCTAGAGAATTGCCACGCTGGACTAAATAGATACCTCCATCACCATTAGAGGATGGTAAGGAAGTCCGGTTTAACGGTGGAAGTTCAATTACCTCTTTCTCTATTTCTAATTCCTCTGGATGGGGATCTGTGGTCAATGATAAACTTTCAAATTGAGAAGGTGGATAATTCACGTACATAAGTAACTAACTGTATTTCTAAGCGGGGAAGATAGGGTTATCCATTCAGATACAATCCAAGTAGTAGTGCGCTGATAAAGCTACATGAAACTTGGCAAAATCTAAGATTAATTCCTTTGGCACTGTGTAAAGCGGTTTATTTCTGTCAATAGCATGAGATGAGGATCTATTGCATCCAACTAAGTAGGTGAACATAATAAAACCAATCTGTGTAAAGAAAAGTAAAATCGCCCAAACCCTCTTCACTCTTGCCTCTTGCATGAGTGCCTCTTGCCTTGCCATAACGACGATTTTCAATGCTAACCTACTTAAAGTGCTACAAAAATGTTGAAAGTCAAGTATGCTGTACCTCTTGTGTTATATACAATTTCATAATTTGTGACTTTGTCTAAACAAATATGCAGATTTTTATGAAAAAATTTGATAATTATCTTGAATATTTATTTGACTTGTGCTACTATTGATGTCCTGTGTCTAAATTGATATCTCAATTTCCTGGTGGCAAATCATCTACTCATAATTGTAACAAATTATCAGTTAAGAACAAAATCTATCTATATATCGTTTTTTTAGAAGATAACGCGCCACCTCTGGAAATTAAGGTAATCGGATACTGCGGTCATGAAAATATCAGCTTAGTGGAAACTTGCCACAAGCTGTAGTAAGTGCTGGACAAAACCAAGTGAAACACCTGCTTGTAGTCACTATCATTGACCCAGTTTGGTCAATCAGATATATCTACAGGTGAATTTTGTCCTGAGTTTTTGTAGTTAATTATGTGGGATGTCAAAGACCTATGACATACTTTTGCCACTCCTGGTGCATTCCACTTTTAAGATGCTTTGTCACCTCAAAGTAGAGACTACTGTAAGGTTGACGGGGTAAATGACGCAAGGGCATTCGCGCCTCTTGCGGTGTACGACAGCCTTTTTTGATATTGCAGCGGACACAAGCCGTGACAATATTTTCCCAAGTGTCTTCACCCCCTCGTGATCTTGGCATGACATGATCGAGAGTTAAGCCGTCTCCTGTGTGACCACAGTATTGACAAGTATGGCTATCACGATGCAAGATATTTCTCCGAGTCAGCGGAATTTCCATATAAGGAACACGGACATAATGACGCAACCGAATTACGGTTGGCATCGGAAAATCCGAGTAAAGGAATTTACCGTTGTATTCTAAGCGTTCAGCCTTGCCTTTAATCAACAACACGGTGGCACGTCGCCAACTGGTGATGTTGAGCGGTTCGTAAGAGGCGTTCAGGACTAAAACCTTCCTCATGAATCTGCGCTCAAGGTATTAGTTTTACATATATTAACACAAATACACCCCGCTGGGGATATGAGAATAATTTATACTTTTGTCCTGAACTAAGAAAGATCCCCGACTTCTTGAAGAAGTCGGGGATCTGAATTTGCCAAAAAAATCGCCATAAAGGAGTATTTAGGGGTTGACATTTGATTTTATATCTGTTATCGTAGACTTGATAAGGAAGAACTATTTTCTAATAATCAAAAGATTTTTGAGTGTGCGGATACACTAATTATTGCTCATACTACTATCTTGTATAAATCGCCGGATCAAAGTTAAACTTCCTGATTAAAGTGATATGGCTTCTAGTACACTGCGGCGTAAATAACCCAACCATTCTAAATCGTTCAAAAGCCTATACTGTCTTCGTTTTGACTTTTAACTTTTGGCTCTTGACGAACGCCCTACGGTACTAGGGGATGTGAGCAGCTTTTCGGTGGTGTGATAGGAGTAAAGTGTAATGTTAAGTCGCAAGCAAACCCCGATTTTTGCCGACAATCAGGAATGTGATGCTTATGCTTGGTTTTCTCAGCGGGCTTGGGTAGAAATTGATTTAGGGGCTTTGTCTCATAACGTCAAGCAGTTGGTCAAGTTTTTATCACCATGTACCCAATTAATGGCAGTTGTCAAAGCTGATGCCTATGGACATGGGGCGGTGACAGTTGCGAGGACTGCTTTGGAGGCGGGTGCTAGTTGGTTAGGTGTGGCAACAGTTCCCGAAGGTATTCAATTACGAGAAGATGGTATTCAAGCCCCAATTCTGATTTTAGGGGCAACCAACACACCAGAACAAATTCAGGCGATCGCCCATTGGCAACTTCAGCCCACACTATGTAGCCCTAAACAAGCTTTAGAATTTTCTAACACCTTAGAAACTATTAACCATAATTCCTCTTTATCCGTACATATTAAGTTGGATACAGGAATGTCTAGATTAGGTACTAATTGGCAACAAGCCGCAGATTTTGTCCAGTTAGTACAGGGATTACCCCATTTAAATATTGCCAGTATCTATTCTCATTTAGCAACTGCCGATAGTCTTGATACCACGGTGATGAAAGAACAGCATAGAAGATTTGCAGAAGCAACTGCACACATCAAAGCTAAAGGGATCAAAATTCCCAGTTTGCATTTAGCAAATTCCGCCGCTACCTTGACAAATCCAGAACTGCACTATGACATGGTGCGGGTGGGTTTAGCTATTTATGGTCTTTATCCTGCCACTCATTTACAAAATCAAATCAAACTGCAACCGGTTTTACAACTCAAAGCCAGAGTTACCCAAGTTAAAACCATAGCCGCAGGAACTGGAGTTAGTTATGGACATCATTTTATTGCTTCTAAAGAAATGCGTCTGGCTGTAGTTGGTATTGGTTATGCCGACGGAGTTCCCCGTAGTCTTTCTAACCAAATGCAGGTGTTAATTCGTGGGCAGCGCATACCGCAAGTTGGCGCAATTACAATGGACCAAATTATGTTAGATGTGAGTTCCATTCCCGATTTGCAAGAGGGGGAAATAGTCACTTTGCTAGGAGAACAGGGAAAAGAGCAAATATCCGCTGATGATTGGGCAAACTGCCTCAATACCATTTCTTGGGAAATTCTCTGTGGTTTCAAACATCGTCTACCTCGTGTGGCTGTGATGTAGATAATTAGGGACATGGGAAAATATCACCAATACCCCATACCCTAATTTAAAATTGGGACTGAAATTTTGACTCTTTTGCCTATTGCCATAAATAATTTGTTGTGCTAACATAAGTTATCAATGCGGATATGGCGAAATTGGCAGACGCGCTAGATTTAGGTTCTAGTTCCGAAAGGAGTGAAGGTTCAAGTCCTTTTATCCGCACTTTTAAACAGATAGTTCAGTTAATAGTGATTTTGTGCAGCGATTAATTATATGTCGTCCATGACAAACTGTTATTCCTCTTTGGGGCGATAGCGAAGCGCTGCTGCAAGCAGTTCGCATTCATCAACAATTGAGGGATAATCTCAGTAATATCCTCAGCCTAGTAGTCTGTCAAGCTTGAAATTGTGAGTTATTAAATTTTATAACCGTTTGTTAGCAATACTTTCAAACTTCATTAACACACAAAATTAATATTGACAGACCACTAGCGAGAAACGGAAGTTCATGGTTAAAGCATTACAGCAGTTGCCGATTGAATGCAATACAATTAAGGGCGCAGACCCTGCGCCCCTACAGGATTGGCAATGAAACTTTGTACCTCATAACATCAGGAAGTGCTGTATCATCTCACCCTCATAATTTGGCTAAGGTATTGTTAATGATATATTTTGGGTTAGGTTTTGAAAACTTGTGATTATTATGTTATACAGCAATTTGTAGTAAACAATGCAAGATTCATTTTCTAATTCAGCAGGTAGGCATTTACAGGATGCCCAAATTCTTTTGGGAGAGCAACGATGGGACAATGCCATTTACCTAGCAGGTTATGTTGTGGAATGTTGTTTCAAGGTACTTGTTGAGCAAAACTTTAAGCATGATCAAAAGGCAGCAAAAAAATATAACCACGACATCACTGAACTCGATGGAAGGTTAATGGAACGCTTACGGGTTATCTACCCCGTTCTGGATAGACAACTCCCGACTTCACGAATAGTTGATACTGTTCTGGCTGAAAAACATCCAGATAGGAGATATTTCAAATCTGGACATTGGACTGAAGCTCAAGCAACAACTGCTGTTCAACGTGCGGAAGAAATTTACCGAGAAATAATCTCCAAATTAGTGTTAGACGGCTCAATTCTCAGCAAAGATATTTAAGAAATGATGATCAGTTTTAGTGAAACCTTTGATAAAGTACGCGAATGCTTTGAGGAACAAAGCATTGTAGATGCACTTATACCTAAACTTGAGTCCGTAACTATTATTCGTGACGTTAATGGAAAGATTAGAATTTTTCTTGAATCATTAGACAATAATCCCATTGAAGAATCAGAAACCACTGAACTTAATACGCTTTTATCTACACAACTGGGAAAGTATTATGGGAATGATATTTGGCTACCACGAAGAAATAACGATGCTTACCAATCTTTAATTAAAACTATCAAGGATGAAAGAGTTTTTGCATCTTGGGATAATGGATCAAGTCCTCGCTGGTATATTCTTGAACGCCACATTGCTAAACAGGCATGGATAGATAATAACGTAGGTGAACAACCTTGGACAGAGGCCGTAGTCTATCAAAAATACAAACCCGCGATCATATCTTTTTTCTCCTTTAAAGGAGGTGTGGGACGAACTAGTAGTCTAGTTGCAACTGCCTTGACTTTAGCCCGTAATGGTCATAGAGTTGCTATTGTTGATCTCGATTTAGAAGCACCAGGATTGGCTACAATTTTTTCACCAGATAATCCAGATAATCCAAATAATCCAAATAATCCAGGTGTAATTGATTATTTATTGGAAAAGAAAATTCAAGAACAAGATTGGAAACTGCGTACTCATTTGATCAGCATTAATGAACGGATTTTGCTAGATGATAATGGTGAGAGTATACAATTACTTCCGGCTGGAACAGTAGATAAAAATTATTTGGAAAAATTAGCTAGATTAGATTTTCAGAACCTTGTAAATGGTGAACTGGAAAGTACAATGGTAAGTATGTTAAAAGAATTGGAAAGTGCAGTCAGACCTTTAGATTTTATTCTAATGGATGCGCGGGCTGGGTTTCATGATATTGGTGGATTAGCGATCGCTAAACTCTCCCATGCGGCAGTGATCTTTGGCACTCAATCACGTCAAAGTTGGGCTGGACTAACTCATGTTATTCGACATTTAGCAAGTCCTGGAGTTGATGAGCGTTTACCGTTGATTCTTGTACATTCGATGGCTCCTGCAACAGGAATCCCAGGACGAGAAACAGAATTAACAGAATTTCGGGAACAAGCCTACGACCTTTTTCGAGAAAACTATTACTCCGAAGATGAAGATGTCCCTGATGCTAACAATAGAGAAGAACCATTTTTTCCGCTAGTTGTACCTTATCAGGAGAGTCTACGGGGGGACATAGCTCTATTTTCTCGCAACTCAACTCCAGAAGAATCCACTCGACTATCAAAGCTTGCAGAAATCATGACCAATTCTCCTTATAAGGAGATTGCAGAAAAGTTGTGTAATCTTTTTGGGCGTGAATTTCAAAAAAATAATTAGATTAAAACCTATGTCTGAAATTAATAAACACAAATTACTAGAATTAATAGCGAATATCGCCCCTGGTAAAGGAATTGCTGAACATGAAAGTAATGATCATGAAACATTCTTAAAAAACTTTTTACCCATAGCAGATTATCGTCATGCTTTAGAACCAAATATATTATTAATATTAGGAGGAAGAGGAGTAGGAAAAACTGAATTATTCCGTTTACTAGCAATTCCTTCAGGACGAGCAGCTTTAGTTGAAAGCTTGGGAATTAGATCCTTACCCACCTTGAGTAAAACAACATGGGTAGCTGGCTTTTGCAAGGACAAAAAGCAATTTCCAGCACCAGAAAGTGTGGAAAGCCAAATGGATAAGGCTACAAATATTGAATGGCGCGGCTTCTGGATTGGTTTAATTTTAGGTGTGCTATTACAGCAAGAAGATTTTAAATTCAAAGATTTTCTGCTTGAACAACTAGAGACAGCAATAGTCAATATTCTGAGAGATGATTTATCTCTTTTATCAATTTGGCAACCTATTGTCAATCAGAATCTTGAAAAATTAAATTCTGTCTTAGATAAATTAGATCAAAAACTTATTGAAACAGATGATTGGTTATTTGTTACTTATGATGAATTAGATCGATTAGTGGTTTCCTATACTGCCTTAGCAAGTCCAATACGTCAACTTTTAGCTTTGTGGCTTGATCGATGGCGACGTTGGGATAGAATACGACCTAAAATCTTTTTGCGTACTGATCTATTTCGAGAGGATTTTTTGAATTTTCCTGATGCCTCTAAACTGCAAGGCCATCAAGTTCGATTGGAATGGAAAACTTCATGGCTTTACCAACTTTTGGTCAAACGACTTGCAAACGCTGGATCTGAAATGACAGAATATTTGCAAAATATCCCAGAGTTAATTACTGAAAATAAAACTGGTTTGGGCTGGAGTGTAACATCAAATGAAAAATTATTTGAAGAACTAATCGAAAGAATGATTGGTAAGTATATGGGTGTTAATGCTAAAAAAGGAATTACCTATTGCTGGATTCCCAATCACCTTCAGGATGCTGATGGTCGAATTGCACCGCGTTCTTTTCTCAAGTTATTTGTTTTAGCCGCAGAACTGAGAATACAACAGCACTCGACTGTTGAACAAAATATGGTACTTTTGCAACCCTCTGATTTACAGGGGGCTTTAATAGATACTTCAAAAGCGCGAATTGAAGAATTAGCTCAAGAGGAGTATCCTTGGTTAGAATCTCTTAAAACAAGTTTAGCTGAACTTGTAGTCCCAATAGAGAAAGACAAGTTTTTAGAAGCAGTAGAATCTACTAACTGGAGCGAAAAACCCGAAAAGCAACCACCTGTAATTAACCCTGAAGAAATTTTGAAATATTTACTTCAACTGGGAATTGTAGAAAGTCGTTCTGATGGAAGAATTAATATGCCTGAAATATATATGTATGGATTTAAAGTTAAACGGAAAGGTGGGGTTAAACGTCCCAAGTAGAAACTCAGGTAGAGAGCAACTGCCAAAAAATAACCCCCCCTTAATCCCCCCTTACAAAGCTACGGTGTACACACTGGAAATTGCCTGTTGGTTACCATAAAACCCCACCCCTAGCCCCTCCCCGCTCTTCGAGAGGGGAACTGGATTTTCAATAAATTCTTTCTCGTTGTGGAAAACTGGCTTTGGGTAAGGATGTGTGTACACGGTAGCGGATGCTTTGGGGGGAAACCGGAAAAATTACAGCAAATTGTCATCAAACCTGGAACAAGAACCCCACCCGCCACCCCCTCCCCGCAAGCGATGAGGGGGCTAGGATGTACCTTATATGATTGGAAATCGCTGTAGTTCCCTCCCCAAAGCATCGGGGAGGGTTAGGGTGGGGTAATTTGAGGAATAATGGTGATTCGATAACTTGTGTGTACACCGTAGCTACTTATAGTAGAGGGGGTTTACAAAACTTAATATCCGCCTTCTTCTTCGTATTCCACTTGTCGTTCCTTAACCTTTTTGGGAATGTTTACAGGCTTTGGTGCATCATCCCAGGCATCACCGTCTAGATCATCATCATAGTCATCATACTGGTCAGCGTAGGTCTTTTTGGCAGGTTTGGCTTCGGCTCTGGGGGCTTCCTGATAACTATCTCTTACCGTTGCATCACTCCAGTTATCTTCTTCGTCTTCTTCATACTGAATTGACTCGTAGGAACGGGCTTTCATCACCTGACGCTGGGGTCTTTCTTCTTCTACATAGTCTTCCGTCCATTCCTCTTCTTGGGCTATGGGTTCAGGAATGCGGACTTTAGGACGAGGTGGTTGGAGAGGAACACCACTAGGTAATTGATTACTGGGTGCAACTGTCCGAGGGGCGCTATAGCCAAATTCTTCTTCTGCATCTCTTTCCCAAGGGGCTTTACCGATTCCCAGCCGTTCTAAAACGCCCACGGTTAACTGGTTTACTCTTTCTTCAGCACCTTCAAACACAATTAACCGACTAGGTCCGGTGCTGACTACTTCATCAATGGATAGTTCATAGGTACTCAAAAATTGGTCGGGAATTTGCGGTAATCCCAAGGAGGCAATGACGATAGAGTATATTTTACCCGTTTCGCCATTAAATTTAAAGCCTCTTACTTTGCCTAAAACTTCACCTGTTTCGGTGATTACTTCCCAGTTCATCAGGTTACTGAGAATCTCCACTTCTACATCTTCGATGACATCCTCGTTATCAACTAAGATGACATCACCGATTTGGTTGATGCTGTTGAGATACATATTGCGGGGCAAACTAGAAATAGATATCAGGCTGTCTCGCAAACTTATTGCCACAACCTCTCTTTGATCAACATCAACCCAAATCTGACTCACGATACCTAACCGCTTACCGTTGTCGCGGGTGATTACCTGAGTGTTTAATATATCTGAACGTCTAACTATTTGTTCTGAAGTCATTCTATAGGTCGTCCTGTTCGCGTAGCGTGCCGTAGGCAATCTCGAATCTGGTTTATGTATATGTCTATTTTTAACAGAAATTTGTCAGTTGTCAGTTGTCAGTTGTCATTGGTAAACTTTTTTCCTGTTCCCTGTTCCCTGTTACCTAACTTAATACTCAAAACTTGAGTATCCGCGCCTCTGGCTTGAGTTACGCCAATTGTGCGTTGGGCTGATTGATTCTATCATCGGACGGCGCAAACTCACAATTATAAAGCTTGTTCCGCCTGTTGTCTGATCATTCTAGCTAATCATTCCCTGTTTGGCCCATTTAAAAACATATCAACTTCGTAATTGTAGCTGGATATCCTGATAATACATTTCCACCAGAACAGCAAGATTTATTGATATTAATATCCTTCTTTAGAAAGAAGAAGTAAAAAATTTTATTTTTAAAATTATAAGTATAGCTGTTTGGAGCTAAATGAATATGGCTTTATACAAAATTGAAGACTTTACTGCTGACTCTAACTATGATAGTCCAGGGTTGGATGGCAGTGAAGTTGAAAAGATTAAGCATTTTGATGTCTATTCAGACATAGATGATGATAAAGTTGGCACTATTAAATACATATTGGTAGATGATTCAGGGCGTTTGCGTTATTTAGTTGTGGACACAGGGTTTTGGTTTTTTGGTAGACAAGTATTGTTACCAATTGGACGTTCCCGAATTGACTATGATAAACGTCGGGTATACGCGAATAAGCTGACAAAGCAGCAGGTAGAAAATTTACCAGATTTTAAAGATTTGCAAGAAATTGATTACGACTATGAGGAACGGGTGCGGGGAGTTTATCGTAGACCAAGAGGACAAGCGCCTTTAGAGTCATCAACACCGCTAGAGTCGCCGATAGCTGTAGATTCTCCACTAGTTTCTCATGAGCGCACAATAGTTACTCCTGCTGTTCCTGTTGAACGGAATACATATAGGTATGAGGAAGAACCAAATCTTTACAATGTGAATGAGCAGGATCACCAAAACCTGAAACTATATGAAGAACGTTTAGTAGCTAATAAATCTCGTGTGAAGACAGGAGAAGTAACTGTTAGTAAGCAATCATATACTGAAATGGTAACAGTTTCTGTACCTGTGCAAAGAGAACGTATAGTCATTGAACACACTGATGCAGAAACGGGTGTTAAAACTGTATCACTAACTGAAGCTGATTTAGGTGAAGGAGGAGTAAAAATCAAGAAAATAGTTGAACAGGATACAGTTGAAGCGGAAGATACTATTCGTCGTGAAGAATTAGACGTGACTCGGAATGATCAACGAGTAACTGAGAGAAGAAACTAAGAAACCTCGAAACAGCACTTCCACAATCTCATCATGAAACATAATCAACCTCCTAGAAATTCATAGGGTGTACAAAGAATCGGCAATTCGTATCCAAAATCAATGCTGATCTGCTTGGGATGAGTACAGTTGAAAGTCACTGCGCCGTGTATTCCACCACTCCCTCGTTATCTCAATATTAGCCGCCACAATAATGTCTCTGCTTGGTCGAGCAGTAAGGTAGCCTAAAATACTGGTTTCAATATAGACAGATTCACTCATACACGGTAGATTGTAAGCTACTTCATTTTAGCTTATATTTTAGGTGTGTTACACTGCATTAACGCACCCTACAAGATTGGCGATTCCTAGGTCGCGCTTCGCTATCGCATTGATAGCTGTAATGCTTATAGTTAAAAGATTACAAAATATCTATTTCCCAGTCTTCCAATTGTAGTTGGGGAATGCGTGAAAATTCTTTAGTATTATGGGTAACTAATATCAAATTATTCGCTAAAGCAATAGCCGCAATTTGTAAATCGTAAGCTCCAATAGGTGTTCCGTTAGCAGCAAGTTGGGCGCGAATCTCTCCGAAAATTAGAGCAGACTGGTCATCAAATGGCAAAGACACAAATTGACTCAAAAATCCTTGCTGTAACGTCAGATTACGCTCTGGGTTAGCACTACGAATTGATCCGTAAAATAATTCACCCTTCACAACTGAACAAACAGCAATTTCTGAAAGTGGGATATTATCCAGCTTTTGTTTTAAATGAAAGTTTTTGCCCTTGAGATAAATAATACAGGCATTAGTGTCTAGCAGATAAATCATCAAAATAGCTCTCTTTCTGCTTGTTCTGGCTGTGGATGTCTGATAAATGTTTCATCTTGAATACAACCATAAAAATCACTCAATTTTGTTGTTGTTTTTGTTGGTGATGCTGATTCATAAACAAGAATAATATCTAATTCCGTTCCTTCTGTTGTTTCGGGTAATTGAATTTGTAAAAGTCCATTTTTACCAATTAGCGATCGCACTCTCATACTTTGCATAACTATTTACCTCTTTTGAATATCTGTTCTTTAAGTTCTTGTAACAACATAGATAGCTCCTATGCTGGAATGGTTGTCTAATGTTGTCTATTCAGTATATTATAAACGATCTTGCTTTATAAGTCTAATTTGAGCGATTCCTAGGTCGCGCTTCGCTATCGCACCTTATCAATCCACCTACAAGCGATTCCTAGGTCGCGCTTCGCTATCGCACTTGGTCAATCCAATCTACAAGCGATTCCTGCGGAGCGCTTCGCTATCACACCTTATCAATCTAACCTACGAGCGATCGCTGATTACGCTTCCCCAACAGGCGAACTCGCACTAATGAATAATCAAACTATCTCTAGTCATTTCTAAAAAATCATAGGTCAAAAACAATTCGATTATTGGAGTAATATTTTGTAGAAAAAGTTGTTCAATTTGTTTGTTACTAATATTACCTGTGGTTATTAGTAGTAGTTTGTAAGGCTCTTGTTTGATTAAAAAAGAATCTAAAAAATCTTTATCTTTGGTAATAACAATTCTCTGTTCCAGGATTGATAGTTTGTTGATTTCCGAATCTGGAGTTGCATTTTTTAAAGGAAGATTTTTGGTATGTATAACATCATAACCTAAGTTATCTAATAAATTGGCAATTCGCATTGGTAATTGAGCATCAATCAAGAATTTCATGAAACTAATTGGAGAATACTTTTAACTTGAGTAAGTCGAGTAGCAAAGCTGAGAACTGCTAAAATGTCTTCGTATTCTAAATCATCATAATCTTCTAAAATATCATCAATATTCATGCCTGAACTCAAAAGTTCTAAAATCATTTCCACCGGATAGCGCAATCCACGAATACAGGGTTTACCATGACAAATATCATGGTTAATTGTTATTCTATTTAATAGAAGGTTATTCATGATATTAGATGTTATGTTGGCACTAAATTAATTGTACTTGATTTTTCGAGTTCTATGACAATAGAAAAAAGCGAACTGAAAGTCACCGTTGCGCGACTCTTACAGAGCGCTTCGCTATCGCACTTTATCAATTTAATCTACGAGCGATTCCTAGGTCGCGCTTCGCTATCGCACTTCCTAACACCACCCAACAAGCAATCGCACTTTATCAATCTAACCTATGAGCGATTCCTAGGTCGCGCTTCGCTATCGCACAAGAGGAGCAATTACTAGGTTATGATTCATCCTGTAAATATCCAATTCTTGATTTTAGAGTATTAAATAAGCGATCACAATAAGGAGAAGCTTGACGAACCTGAGTTACATCTAATGATTCTAATAGTTCAGAGGCGTGTTTTATTTTGTGATATTCTCCCTTAGTAGTTCTACCAGTCGCAGTTTTGAGAGTAGGTTCTAAATTATCTTTTGCAATAGTTTCCACATTAGCATTTTTGGGAATAGCATTTTCTTTAAAACCTTGGCCATAAAATTTTTTCAGCGTTGCAAAATCAGCAATAAACCAAGCTTCCATTGTTTGTACCATTAAATGACAATTATCATCATCAACTTCTGTTGGTTTATCCCAATTATCTCTAAATTTTAAATGTTCCCAAGGAGATTTTTTATTTACAGGTGCTTCAGCATCAACTAATAATACATTAAAAGCATCAGGATGAGATTTTAAAGCATTTTTGAAATCACGGAAAGCATTATTCCGAGTACCACACATAATGATATTCCATTTAATGTTTTTGGTTGTTGCTTCCTTTACTAATTTTAAAAAAAACTTACTAAATCCTTTTCTAAGTGAAGATCTCTGATTTTTGGAATCTCCACCACCTTCTATATAAATTCTAATCTCTTTTACCATCTGTTTCCACCTATTTCACCCATCCGCCACAAATCACCTAAAGTATAATTTTCTAACCAGTCTTTGAGTTTATCTGGTTTAAGTCTCCTTAAATGAGTTCCTGTATTATCTCTTTCACAAACTACGACAGATTCAGGATATTCACTCAACGCAGAAACCAAAGCATCAGAATGAGTTGTGACAATTAATTGAGTTCTCTGAGATGCTTCTATTAATAATTCTGCAATAGTCGGTAAAATATCTGGATGTAAACCTAACTCCGGTTCTTCAATACAAATTAGTGGTGGTGGAGTAGGATCTAAAAGTAACGCCATTAAAAACAAATATCGCAATGTTCCATCAGATAAACGAGTTGCAGAAATTGGTTGAATTACATCTTCTTCCCGAATAAATAGTTGTACTGTACCACCATATATTCTTACATCTAAGTCTTCTGCTGTTTCATAAAATTTTTTGAGATATTCAATAAGTTTTCTACTTAATCCTTTGTATTGTAAATCTTTTATAAATAAACCAAAATTACTGCCATCTTCTAATAAAGGATGTTGGGGTAAATCAGCTTTTTGAGCTTTTCTTAGTTCTGAATCTCGTCCCATTTGCCAGGAACGATATAAACTAATTTTAGAAAACTCCGTACTTAGATAGGAAATTTCTGGATATCTACTTGGATCTTTTATTTCAGATAAAACTGATTGATCTGATTTAATTGAATGTAGTTCCAAAAGTTGTTCACTTCGTCTTTCCTGTCCTGACAATGGATCTTTATCTCTTACTGTAAAAGAACGAAATCCATTATAATTGTTAAGATAATAAAATTGAAAACCTTCTTTTGCCGTTTCTGGTTCGATAAATTCATCTACTAAATCAAATTTTTGATCATATGTGGTAAAACTAAGCGTATAATCAAGTAAAAGTGACTCTGATTTTTGAGGATAATCAACAGTAATTTTAATTTCTGCTATCGGAGTATCTTTGTTACCTTTCCATAAAAACTCATTAATACCTCCACTTTTACGAAAAGGCACAGGTAAATCTGTCGGTGTTGCTTTTAAAATTCCAATAGCTTCAATTAAATTAGATTTCCCAGATGTATTAGCACCAATTAACACATTTAGCGGTTGTAATTCAATTTCTTCACCTTCACTTCCATAAGAAAGAAAGTTTTGTAATTTGATTTTATGAATAAATCTTTTACCTTCCATTTACTTCTCCTAATATTAAATAAAACTATATTGTTGCTAATATTTTGGGTAAGGAATACACAATTATTTATGTTTTGCGATCGCGCAATCGCTGACTTGTCAGTTCGCTGATTAAACTTAAAATCAATTGGCGATCGCACTTTATCAATCTAACCTACAAACGATCGCACTAACACCACCCAACAAGCGATTCCTACGGAGCGCTTCGCTATCGCACTTTATCAATTTAACCTGTGAGCGATTCCTAGGTCGCGCTTCGCTATCACACTTAGTCAAGGTGTAAATGGCAAACTGACAAAAGCCTTTTGGGAATCTAAGAAACAGTCTTTGCGGTTCGTACCAAAACAGTGTTAGCCATTACCATCTATTTAGATTAGACGCGGAGATTAAAATTAAGTATTCATAGTTCCGTCACTGTCCACTTTAACCCTTGCATCTGGTTAGACTCAACGACTTTTGGATGCGGATCAATTGGTTTGATTAGACTTCTCAATTTAAGCTGTACCTTTGAAGGGTCAATAGCACGTGGAAATAACTTTGAAGTTTTTACTGGTTGCTCAAGATGCAAAACAACACGCAACTGTTGCCCTTTCAAAATTTCCCCAGCAAAATTACTTTCGGATATGTCTGATGCGTGAATCTTGGCAGGTAACATAGCCGCAAGGGTATACAAGACTTTTTGCACTACTTCATCTGCTAAATCTATGGTTTTAGTCCGAGGATGCTGTCTATAGTCCTTGGCTTCAATTAACCATATCACCTGACTCTCAATTGCGAGAAGATCAACTGCTTTAATTCCAGGCGACATCTTAGAGAACTGGTGACGATAAAAAGCCCATTCATCGTACTTGCAAACTTTCCATGAATCGGGAAAGGTAAATATCAAGCTATCAACCTGGATGTTTATCACACTCAAACCCCACTACTGATAAAGCGATCAGATTGAGCAAGCTCTTCGTCCAGTGTTGTAATATCGCCAATTTCGTCAATCGTATCTCCTTGGTTGACTACAACACCGTCATCTGAAAAGTGCAAACCAAAGAATCGTGAGTTGAGTTCAATATTTTGCTGATCAGTCATTAATATTTCAAGCTCACGCAACAGGAATAAACTATGAGTGGCAATAAATACTTGAATCCCTATTTTACTTAGGCTCACAATGCTTTGAGCTACTTGTTTTATCAGAAGTGGATTGAGATTTGCTTCAGGCTCATCCCAAAATAGAAAACCTTTGTCCATTAATACCCCAGTTGCAATTAAACGCGCCAGCATTGCTAATTTACGCTGGCCTTCTGCAATAAGTGGCATCTCAAAGCGACCGCGCTCATTCTTCAAATAAAAGCGTCCATTCTTATCTAGCTCGATTGAGCCACCCATTGATGTTTCAAGCGGAGCTAACAATTCTTGAATTCTTTTCTCCTTAGTCCCTCTCTGCAAAGGATAGCCTAGAAGTATACAAGTGTCTCGCCAAGTCTCTTCAAATTCAAGGTAATGGCCTTCGTAAACGGAAACAAAGTTTGGAAAAATACTCAGCAATTCACGAGTTGGGATATAAGCTGGTGAAGTGTCAAGCCAACCCTTTGGAACTTTCTCTATTAGCACTTCTGTTTTACTATTCGTAGAAAAGCTAAATTCAAAATTGAACTGTTTATCTTCAAACAAGAGTTTAATGTCACATCTCTCACGTCCTTGCTTTCGTCGAGCGAGCCGTCCAAGAGATTCTGGACGAAAAACATTGATAAGCTTGTCTGCTAGACGAGTTTGCATTAAAGCTTTTGTTGGTGTACTACTTGTTGGTTTGCGGCTTTCTTCCCAACTGGTTGCAAGCGCTGAATAAGCAACTTTAAGAAGATGTGTCTTACCCGATCCGTTTTCTCCAACTATTACATTCAGATGTTTAGAGAATTGGAGATTTGCACTAGGAAAAACTGTGAAGTTTTTAATATTTAGATTATTTAGCATAGATTATTTTAAATGTTTACACTAATATTCTGTACTAATCGCACAGATTATATCAACCAACAAGCAATCGCACTTGGTCAACCTAACCTACAAGCGATTCCTAGGTCGCGCTTCGCTATCGCACTTGGTCAATCTAACCTACAAGCGATTCCTAGGTCGCGCTTCGCTATCGCACTTTATCAATCTAACCTACAAGCGATTCCTAGGTCGCGCTAGTTCCCTCCGGGACGCAATGCGTTCGCTATCGCACTTTATCAGTTTAAACTGTGAGCGATTCCTAGGTCGCGCTTCGCTATCGCTTGACATTCAAAACAGTCGCTACAAACTTTTGGGGACTCATTGGTGATTTAAAAGTGTTAGTATAAATAATTCCCAAAAGTTCACAAACTTGATATAATGGACATAAAGACTATTTAGTGAGGTAATAATTATGTTATCAACTGATATGAAACAAGAATCAATAATTAAGAGAATTGAGAATGTTGTTGCTATTTTAATGGAAGAACGTCCTTTATTTAAAGAGGATCTAAATTATACGAAAATGGTTCAAGATTTAGTAAAAGTATTTAAAGAAAACTTTTCTTTAGAAGAATTTAGTCAGATATCAGAAGAAAGTCTTAAAAAGCGTTGTAGTGGTATCATGGCTCTACACCTTTTGGCTAAAATAGGAGAGGATTTTACTCCTGAACAAATGGCAATTTTTGATGATGCAGTTAAAAGAAAATAGAAAATTTATGAATTATTTATTAGATACTAATATTGTTTCTTTAGCACTCAAACAAAATTCCCAAATTCTTCACAAGATTACAATTAGTGAGTCTAAGGAAGAAAAGATTTTTATTAGTTGTATCACCTATTTTGAAATTAGGCGAGGTTTTTTAGCGGTTGATGCACCAAAACAAAGAGCAAGATTTGAGGAATTTTGTCAAGAATATCCGATTATTTTCTTAGATGATTTAGCAATTTTAGAAAAAGCTGCTCAAATTCATGCTAATTTGAGATTAAGGGGTGTACCAATTCAAACTGAAGATGTTTTAATCGCTGCTACTGCTATTCTTAAAGATTTAATTGTGGTTTCTAATGATAGTGATTTGGCCAGAGTTGAGGGTTTAAGTTTAGAGAATTGGGTAGAATTATGATGATTAAATTATTTTTTGGCTGATGTATTTAAAACTGTAGGTTTGGTTAAGCTGTTATTGGGTTTTTCGCATTTGGTCAGGGTGTAAGAGACTTCCAAATAAAAAAATGTCCCAAAACTGATGCAGAAATTCTCTCTCTGTGTACTCTGTGCCTCTGTGGTTCGTTTCTTAGGATAATTTATTTCTTGGAAGTCTCTAAGTGGCGAACTCGCACTTTATCAATCTAACCTGTGAGCGATTCCTACGGAGCGCTTCGCTATCGCACTTTATCAATCCAAACTAAAAGCGATCGCACTTTATCAATTCAACCTACGAGCGATTCCTACGGAGCGCTTCGCTATCGCACTTTATCAATCTAACCTACAAGCGATTCCTGCGGAGCGCTTCGCTATCGCACTTTATCAATCCAATCTACAAACGATTCCTACGGAGCGCCTCGCTATCGCACTTTATCAATCTAACCTACGAGCGATTCCTGCGGAGCGCTTCGCCATCGCACTTTATCAATCCAATCTACAAGCGATTCCTACGGAGCGCAACGCTTACGCACTTTATTAATCCAACCTACGAGCGATTCCTGCGGAGCGCTTCGCTATCGCACTTGCTCAATCCAAACTACAAGCGATCGCTGATTACGCTTCCCCAACAGGCGAACTCGCACTAATGAATAATCAAACTATCTCTGGTCATTTCTAAAAAATCATAGGTCAAAAACAATTCGATTATTTGAGTAATATTTTGTAGAAAAAGTTGTTCAATTTGTTTGTTACTAATATTACCTGTGGTTATTAGTAGTAGTTTGTAAGGCTCTTGTTTGATTAAAAAAGAATCTAAAAAATCTTTATCTTTGGTAATAACAATTCTCTGTTCCAGGATTGATAGTTTGTTGATTTCCGAATCTGGAGTTGCATTTTTTAAAGGAAGATTTTTGGTATGTATAACATCATAACCTAAGTTATCTAATAAATTGGCAATTCGCATTGGTAATTGAGCATCAATCAAGAATTTCATGAAACTAATTGGAGGATACTTTTAACTTGAGTGAGTCGAGTAGCAAAGCTGAGAACTGCTAAAATGTCTTCGTATTCTAAATCATCATAATCTTCTAAAATATCATCAATATTCATGCCTGAACTCAAAAGTTCTAAAATCATTTCCACCGGATAGCGCAATCCACGAATACAGGGTTTACCATGACAAATATCATGGTTAATTGTTATTCTATTTAATAGAAGGTTATTCATGATATTTAGATTTTATGTTGGCACTAAATTAATTGTACTTGATTTTTCAAGTTTTATGACAATAGAAAAAAGCGAACTGAAAGTCACCGTTGCACGACTCTTACAGAGCGCTTCGCTATCGCACTTTATCAATCCAACCTACGAGCGATTCCTACGGAGCGCTTCGCTATCGCACTTCATCAATCTAACCTACAAGCGATTCCTACGGAGCGCTTCGCTATCGCACCTTATCAATCTAACCTGTGAGCGATCGCACTTAAACCCAATAGGTGATTCCTACGGAGTGCTTCGCTATCGCACTTTATCAATTTCTCACGCTGCTTTCGCTAGTGGCATGAATATTTCAACGGATTCAAACGGTACAGATATTTTGTCTTCTTCTGTCCGTTCAATTAATCCGAGTTCTTCCAGGCGATTTACGTCTGTGTGTACGTTTGAATAGTTTCTTTCGGCTGTTTTCGCCAGCGCGTAAATACTGCATGGCCCTGTTTTGCTTAAAGTATCAAGTAAATCAAGTCTAGCAGGTGTTAGCTCGCTAAAAAGTGATTTTGCAGATTCAAATGAAAGTCTAAAATTTACTGGCTTTCCAATTTCGGAGTCTTTAATTTGTTGACGAGCGGCTCGGATTGCAGAACCACCCTTGGCTACTTCAATAATTGCTTTCATAATTCACTCCAGGTTTCAATGTCTTTTTCAAAATCGTCAAGCAATTTATCAATGCTTGTGAATTTGTAATCTATTTCGTGTGAATTTATATGTTTATGATCTCCTTTTTGTGCGTTCGTTGTCATATCGAATTCTACATTTTCCATATCAATCTAACCTACGGCTAAACTAACAAGTCAAGGTTCTTGAGAAAGAGATAAGATACGCTGATATAGCCGGGGACTGATGCGAAAACCAGCCTGGTTGATCAAAGCATCCATCACAGGTTGAACTTGAGGGATAAGACTTCTTTGTTTAGCAACAAGCAGAATACCCAGAATACCAATAATAGGTATCCCAAGCCGGAGAGCTTCTTGCCGTCCCAAGCGTTCATCAATGAGCAAATCATCGGCTTGTAGCTCAAGTGCCAAGGCTATAGCATTTGCTTCTCCAACATCAAGTCCGCGTTCCTGTTGAAGCTGGTTAGCAAGTTGGAAGTTGTTGAGGAATTGGCTTTGAATCCAGTCCAGTTGGAGAATAGCTGAAATAGTAGGATTGCTGGCGGCTACCAATTCGCTGGCAACCACGTCAGGAATGATAACCTGATGGTAAATAGCTTTTAGCAACCCAAGATGATCAACAAGGGCAAGATTCGAGAGAGCAGAAGTATCACTAACGACAATCATAGCCAGCCCCGACTCCGCAAGTGTTCAACATCCTGCTCAAAGTCTTCCACATCGTAATGGACACAAATATTCCGATCTGCCAGCAGCTTTTGAAAGTTCATTATGTCTATTCCAGCAATTTTGCTGGCGCGGCTGAGGGAAATCCGCTGCTGCTGGAATAGGGCAATGGCTATTTCCTGAAGCCATTCACTCTGGTTAAAAGTTTCAGTTTTACTGAGGCTATCAGGTAGGTTCAGGGTAATTTGCATCAAGTTGTCCTCACGCAGTCACTTCTAATTTTAATTTTACTCTATTTCCCAGTCTTCCAATTGTAGTTGTGGGATACGTGAAAATTCTTTAGTATTATGTGTAACTAGGATCAAATTATTCGCTAAAGCAATAGCAGCAATTTGTAAATCGTAAGCTCCAATAGGTGTTCCGTCAGCAGCAAGTTGGGCGCGAATTTCTCCGAAAATTAGAGTAGACTGGTCATCAAAAGGCAAAGACACAAATTGACTCAAAAATCCTTGCTGTAACCTCAGATTACGCTCTGGGTTAGCACTACGAATTGATCCGTAAAATAATTCACCCTTCACAACTGAACAAACAGCGACTTCTGAAAGTGGGATATTATCCAGCTTTTGTTTTAAATGAAAGTTTTTGCCCTTAAGATAAATAATGCAGGCATTAGTGTCTAGCAGATAAATCATCAAAATAGCTCTCTTTCTGCTTGTTCTGGCTGTGGATGTCTGATAAATGTTTCATCTTGAATACAACCATAAAAATCACTCAATTTTGTTGTTGTTTTTGTTGGTGATGCTGATTCATAAACAAGAATAATATCTAATTCCGTTCCTTCTGTTGTTTCGGGTAATTGAATTTGTAAAAGTCCATTTTTACCAATTAGAGATCGCACTCTCATACTGTGCATAACTATTTACCTCTTTTGAATATCTGTTCTTTAAGTTCTTGTAACAACATAGATAGCTCCTATGCTGGAATTGTTGTCTAATATATGTTGTCTATTCAGTATATTATAAACGATCTTGCTTCATAAGTCTAATTTGAGCGATCGCTGATTAAACTTAAAATCAATTGGCGATCGCATTTTATCAATCCAACCTACGAGCGATCGCATTTTATCAATCCAACCTACAAGCGATCGCACTTTATCCATCCAACCTACAAGCGATTCCTACGGAGCGCTTCGCTATCGCACTTGGTCAATCCAACCTACAAGCGATTCCTACGGAGCGCTTCGCTATCGCACTTGGTCAATCCAACCTACAAGCGATTCCTACGGAGCGCTTCGCTATCGCACTTTATCAATCCAACTTACGAGCGATTCCTGCGGAGCGCTTCGCTATCGCAATTTATCAATCCAACCTACAAGCGATCGCACTTTATTAGTCTAACCTGTGAGCGATCGCACTGAGAGCCATAATGCTTTCAGTTAAAAGATTACAAGAGATAGATTAGTAAAACCTATTAACTAAATGTTAAGAAGTACGGAATATGGGTCTAACTTTATCTGCGTCAAAACCACATTGACAGATTTAAGAATTTTGATACAATCATAAAATACGGCAAATTAACCCTTCAGTATACAAAATTAAGGGAAAAAGATGAGTGATTTTGGTGCTTTTTTAGGAAAAATAGCAGGTAAAGTAGCTAACGCTGCTAACTCTGATCGCAAACTAAAATGCTATGGGTGCGACGAAATAACTGGTCATATAAGTATTTCCTATGCTGATGCTTTCAAAGCTCATGGTGGGGATAATGTTTTTTTTGCCACAGTAGGTGTTGCGTTCGACTTAGTTCCTGCCGCATATCCCATTACGATTGGAAATCCTTATGCTTGTAATGATTGCAAAAGGCTTAGATTTGAAGGAGGAATATTATCAAATGAAGCGAATAAAAAATGCTACTATTTGTAAATATGCCACCACTTACACAAAGACTCCTAATATATTTTTTTGGTGTGTTACAAAGCCCGCTAACACATTCTAATAATTTTATTTGTGTAAGTTTTGATTCACTGAGCGATTAGAAATCGCGGCTACACAGACAAAACCCACCTTCGTGGGTTCAAAAGCCTTGATTTTTTATTAGTCCACGCAGGTGGACTTCGTTTGTGTAGTAGCGATTTCTAATCGCCGAAAACTTTTATACTATACTCCATCCATCTTGAAAACTTGAGTTTTCGTCTTAGAAAAAACTATAGGTTTCAACTTGGACGGGGTTTATTAATAATTCAATGGTCAGATGATTGTAACTTAATACCCAAAACCTGAGTATAAGCGCCTCTAGCTTGAGTTACACCAATTGTCCGCTGTGCTGATTCTATCATCGGACGGCGCAAACTCACAACTATAAACTGTGCCTGTTCTGCCTGTTGTTTAATCATTCTTGCTAATCGTTCCACATTTGACCCATCTAAAAACATATCCACTTCATCAAAGGCGTAAAATGGAGAGGGACGATAACGTTGCAGGGAGAAAATAAAACTTAATGCAGTTAAGGATTTCTCTCCCCCTGACATAGAAGCAAGACGTTGTACAGGTTTACCTTTGGGGTGTGCGACTAAGTTTAAACCACTGTTAAAAGGATCTTCAGGATTATCTAGTTGTAAATAACCGTCACCATCGGAAAGGATAGCAAAGATTGATTGGAAATTTTCGTTTACTGCGTCGAAGGCTTCTTTAAATGCTTTTTGACGAAGGGTGGTAAAGTTTTCAATTCTTAATAATAATTCTGTCCGTTCCCCTTCCAAAGTCTCTAATTTTTCGGTAAGTTCTTGGAGACGACCTTGGACTTTATCAAATTCTTCCAAAGCTAACATATTCACAGGTTCCATTGCCTGTAAGCGCTTGCCTAAACTCCGCAATTCTTTTTGTAATTCTTCTAAATTAACTTTATTGGGAACTTCTGGTAAAGGACTGGGTAATTCTGCACCTAAATCTCGCAATTGGTTTTGCAGTGCTGTTAAATCTTCCCGGCGTTTTTGTTGAGTTTCTTGCAGTTTCTCAATTTCCCATTGTAATTGTTGTTGACGCAATAAGAGCGATCGCAATTCGGTTTCTGCTGTATCCCGATTTTTCTTTTCTTCTCCTAAATTCTCTTCTAATTTCCGCAAATTAGCCTGAATTGCAGTAATCAAATTATTCAATTCTTCAACTTGACTATTAACTGTTACTTGTTGCTGTTTTCCTGTGGTTTCTTCTTTTTGATATTGAATAACTCTAGTTTGGGATTCTTCTATTTTTTCTTGTAATCGTTGTTGTTGATTTTCGAGATTTTTTAATTGTTGTTGAACATCTCTTAACGCAGTTTCTCGTTGTTGTAATTCCTGTTCTTGGGTTTTAATGATAGCTTGGATTTGTTGCCATTCGCTAGGAGTTTGGGAAGATTCCAACTCAGCTAAAGTATGTCTTAATTGTTGTAATTGAGTTTCTTGTTCTGGTAATTCCCGATTTAAAATTTCTAACCGGGATTGTGCAGAGGTAAATTTTTGGGTATTTTGGGAAAGTTGAGAACGAGTATTTTCTAACTGCGTTGTTAAACCTTTAATATCTTTCTTTAACTGTTCTAAATATAGTTGCTGTTCTCTTCGTCCTTGACGTGCTTCTGTCAATTCTAAAGTTAATATTTTAGTGCGAGTTGCTAAAGTAGAAATTGCTTCTCCACAACGGTCTAAAATGCGATCAATATCTATTAAGCGAGATTTCAAATTAGCGACTTCCTGAGATTCCCCGGCTTCACCGTTATCAAAGCGTAAAGATGAACGTTGACTACTACTACCCCCAGTCATTGCCCCGCTAGTTTCCAATAATTCCCCTTGTAAGGTGACTATGCGATATAGTCCCATATTTTTCCGAGCTTGTGCCAGGGTGGCAAATACTACCGTTGCACCAAAAACATAGGCAAATACATCATGATAACGGCGATCGCATTCTACCAAATCTACCGCATAACTGACAAAACCATCAGCTAAACGCAGAGTTGCATCTTGAGTAAATCTAGGGACTTTAATCTTATTTAAAGGTAAAAAAGTTGCCCTTCCTGCCCGTTTTTGTTTCAACAGTTCAATTCCCGCAGATGCCACACTATCATCTTCAACGACAATATGCCCCAAACGTCCACCAGCAGCCATTTCTAAAGCTAATTGATATTTAGGATCTACCTTGCCTAATTGCACGACTAAACCGCATAAACCGGGCATTTCTGACTGTAAAATTACTTTACTTGCTTGTGTTCCTTGTATTTCCTGTTGCGCTTGAGTTTGTGCCTCTAACTTATCTAATTGACGTTGTTTATCTCGTTGTTCTTGTAAAAGTCGCTTTTGAGTATCTTGTTGAATTTGTAACTCTTGTTCCGTTGCAGCGAGATTTTCCGCTAAATTTTGAATGGGTTGGGTAGAAGCATTAAATTCCGTTTCCAACCGCACACATTCAACTTGTTTTGCAGTTAATTCCGGTTCTAAAGTTGCAATTAATTGAGATTGTTCAGAAATCAATTCTTGTAATTGAGTATTGCGTTCCTGTAATTGCGCTTGTTCAGTGCGTTGCGGCTCAAGAGTATGCAGCAAAGATTCCATTTGCCGATTTAAAGCTGTTTGTTGTTGTACCCAAGCTTCCGAAGCCGAGGCAATTTCCGCAGCAGCTTGACGAGAAGATTCTACATTTTGTTGGGCTATATCTCTTTCTGTTTGTAGAGACGTTACATTTACCGTTTCTACATTTTGTTTTTTCTTAGCTTCCTCTAAAGCAAGTTGATATTGTTGAATTTCCTGATAAGTTTGATTTAATCGCTTTGTAGATTCTTGAATAGATGCTTCCAACTCCCGTTGTTGACGTTGGAGTTGTTTCCGTTCCGCTTCCTGAGTAGCGAGATTTGATTGAACAGACAGAAGTTCCTCTTCCCCCAAAGCCTTTACCCGGAGATTGAGTTGATCTAATTCAGTAGTTTTTTGATCAATTTGAGAATTAGTTGTATTTAACTGAGTAGTAAAATCACTGAAATTGCGATCGCCCTCTTGAACTTGTGCAACTAGCTTTTCTTGCTGTGCTTGGAGAGAACGCCAAGATAACACCGCTTCCCAAGACTGCTTTTGAATAAACTCAATTTTCAATAATTGATACTTTTCCGCCTTAGCCTTGTCTTGAGAAAGGCGATCGCATTGTATACTTAACTCAGTCTGAATAATCCGACAACTATCCTCCTTATCCTTCACCTCATCCAAAGTAGACCTAGCTTGGATAATCTTCCGATCATAAGTCGCCACCCCAGCCAACTCATCAATAATTTCCCGACGTTCCCGCGCATTCATCGAGATAATACTCGTCACATCCCCCTGCAATACTACATTATACCCTTCAGGATAAATCCGCAGTTCCTCCAAATCCTCATGTAACTCAGACAGAGTACAAGCCACACCATTAATATAATAATTCGACGTATACCCCCCCTGCTGAGACACCCGCAACCGCCGAGTCACACTCCACTCAGAGGATTTTGGATTTTGGATTTTAGACTTTGGATTTTCCCCCACTTCCCCCAC
>NZ_LJOU01000186.1:0-3849 GCF_001672085.1 Anabaena sp. AL93
TCCCCCACCTCCCCCACCTACTCCCTTCCCGGACATAATTCTCGTACCTTTTGCGGAAGTTGCCGACAGACTTGTGAGAATGATTGGGGTGATAATTGCCACCAAGCAAATAAACTGATTGTGGTACTTCCCAATAATAAAACTAATAATCCTGCTAATAGTACCAAACCTTTACTTCTAGATGGTTTTAGCGGTGCTTCTGTCAAACTTAAATCAAGCAAGGCTTGGGAACTTGCTGTTAAACCTGTTTCTATGGGTGCTGATATAATTAATGCTTCTGCGTCAGGGACGGCTAAGGGTTGGGGCGGAATAATTTCTGCTGGTGGTGCGGGTATAATTGCCATTGAGGATGGTTTGGCAACACGGCAAAGAGTCAGGACTACAGATATATTATCTTGGCCATTCTTTTCGTTAGCCAGTTTAATTAATTCCTGGGTAGCGTCTGCTATGTCTAAATCGCCTGTAAGTACGGGAATTGCGTAGTCTTGCCAAGATTGTTCGACTAAATTGCGATCGCTTAAACCATCGGAACACAGCAATAAAATCCCATCTTCTTCTATAATAAATCTTTGAACCGAAAAGTTGAGAAATTCCGCTTCTTTTGTGCCTAGTGCTTGGGTCAGGGCTTTAGCTTCTGGGATTTGCAATGCTTGACGATATAAACTTTTCCCTAAACCAACTTCTCGTTTTACCATATCATCGTCCACAGTCAGGAGTTGACAATAATTTTGAGTAATCCAATAAGCACGACTATCACCAACATGGGCTAAATAAAGTTCATGGGAATTTTCTAACTGTTCTCTTCTTTGAGGGATTTGCAATGACATAACTAAGGTTGTAGCCATGCGTTCCTTTCCCTGACGTTTTTGCTCGTCATTGCGCGACCATACTACATTATTAACGACGCGTAAACAAGACTCTATTTGTTGACATAAAAGCTTAGGAGTTAATAATTCTGTTTGTTCGTCTATTTGTGCCAATAAAGCCCGCATTTGCAATTTGAGAGACTGCAAAGCTAATTGACTCGCAACTTCACCACCTTCATGACCACCAATACCATCACAAATAATTGCTAGTCTTGGTTGTAATTGATCATCTATGTCCCTTGGATGACTAGGATAACAAGCATCTTCATTATGTTTAATGACGGGACCTGGATCTGTCCCCCCGGCTATAGTTAAATATAAAGGTAATTCTGTGGCTGTTGTTAATAATAGTTCATTGAGTTGAGTATTAATAATTTCTAAATCATTTTCAGGTTGACACATTAACTCAACTATGTATTCTAATTTTGGGGAACTGGTGGTTTTTGCAACTGTCACCCAATTGCGCCAAGAATTACCTAAATCTTGTAAAGTTAATTCTTCTATGTTTTGATGCAGTTCTAGTAAGCGAATACACCAACCTTGCACACATAAATTATCTGCTAATAATAAACTTTGGGCAACTCCCAATTCTGATAAAGGTGTCCACAATTGAAGAATTTGCCATAACCAATAAATCTGTCTCACGGGAGATGCTTGTTCCCAGGAGTCGGTAATTGTTGGGTAAATGCAGCCTGTTTCATCTATGGGGGCATTTTCTAGTAAAAGAATATCATCTTCTATTTCGGCTAAGGAGCTAAAACCATAGGCTTGGGGTATATGCAAATGTTCTGAGTATAAGCGTAGGTAGGGAATAACGATATTTGGTAGTTCTGCGGGGATATCTGGTAATAGTGCAGGTTGGGTATCTAACCAAATTTGGGGTTTGATGACTTCATATCTGTTTGCTACCTTTGTTTCTGGGGGAATTTCTGCGGCTTGGTTGCCAGTTGCCCAGAGATAGCGGTAAATTAGGGGGGTGTGACAGCGATCGCAAATAGTATCTCCGACGCAGTTCAAAGGTTGATCACATTCTGGATTTGGGCAATTAATCACCCGTTTGGTAGAAAACATAATTAAAATCAGGATTAGTTTTTTTTGTCAAGATTCACTGTATTGGTGTATCTAATGCCAAGTTAAGATAAAACTGCATGGAATAAGACTTTAAGAATATTTGACCGCAGATAAACGCAAATAAACGCAGATAAGAATAGATGAATAGATTTCATGATTCTGTTCAGCCTCACATAATATTGGTATCAGTAAATTCATTGTAAAGGGAAAAGCGTTATGCCAAGTTCTAGCTTAATTTGGCTGTTGGCGGGTTCGGTTCTGTGTTTGACAGAACTGTTTTTACCATCGGCTTTTGTTGCTTTTATGATGGGCATTAGTGCTTTAATTGTAGGATTATTGTCTTACTCTGGTATAGGAAACTTGTGGATACAAGTTGCAGTTTGGTTGTTTTTGTCTACTACTCTGATTATCCTTTCCCGGCGGTTTTTGCAACCACGACGACGAAAATCGCCCATTCAAGATGCAGTCATTGGGGAAACTTTAACGGAAATTTTACCAGGGCAGGTGGGTAGGGTATTATACGAGGGTAATTCTTGGCGAGCCAAATGTGATGATCACAAAATTAGCTTACCACCTCAACAAACTGTTTATGTGGTGAGAAGGGAAGGGACGACTTTAATTGTCATGCCAGATTATTTTTTGAGTTAGTTGTCAATTGTCAGTTATTCGTTCCGGCTTTAATGGTTAATACCTGCAAATTAGGAGAAAATTATTATGGAACAGCTTTTTTTACTGATCATTTTGGCACTTGGTGGTTCTGCTGTTGCTGGATCTGTGCGTGTTGTCAATCAGGGAAATGAGGCTTTGGTGGAAAGATTGGGTAGTTATAACAAGAAAATGCAGCCCGGACTAAATTTTGTGATGCCGTTTGTTGATAAAGTTATCTACGAAGAAACTATTCGAGAAAAGGTTTTGGATATTCCCCCTCAAAAGTGTATCACCCGCGATAATGTGGGGATTGAGGTGGATGCTGTGGTCTACTGGCGAATTGTGGATATGGAAAAAGCCCGCTATAAGGTGGAGGATCTGCAATCGGCTATGGTAAATTTGGTGTTGACTCAAATTCGTTCGGAAATGGGACAATTGGAGTTAGATCAAACTTTTACCGCTCGGACTCAAATTAATGAATTGTTATTACAGGATTTAGATATTTCTACTGATCCTTGGGGTGTAAAGGTGACGCGGGTGGAGTTGAGGGATATTATTCCTTCTCAAGCGGTACGGGAAGCAATGGAATTGCAAATGTCAGCGGAACGACGCAAACGCGCATCTATTTTAACTTCGGAAGGTGATAGGGAATCGGCTGTGAATAGCGCTAGAGGTAAGGCAGATGCCCAAATTTTGGACGCGGAAGCTAGGCAAAAATCCGTAATTATGCAAGCAGAAGCTGAACAGAAATCAATCATTCTCAGGGCGCAAGCAGAACGCCAACAACAGGTTTTAAAGGCGCAAGCGATCGCTGAATCGGCAGAAATTATCGCTGAGAGGATTAAGGCTAACCCTGATGCTCAAAAAGCACTAGATGTGCTGTTAGCCTTAAATTATTTGGATATGGGGACTACTATTGGTAAAAGCGATAGCAGCAAGGTGATGTTTATGGACCCTCGCACTATTCCAGCTACTTTGGAAGGTATTCGTTCTATTGTTTCAGATAATGCTCCTAATCCCAAACCTCTCTTTCCCACTAATTAAATAATTTCTTCTTCTTTCTTTTATTCCTTCTTTCTGACTCCTGATAGCGCAGCGTGGCCTTAGCCATACTCCTGAATGGGCGCAGTCCCTGCGCCCCTACCTCCTGATAGCACAGCGTGGCCTTAGCCATACTCCTTCTTTCTGACTCCTAACTAGTAGTCTGTCAACCCGAAAATGACGGGTGAAGGCAAGCAGGGGGAGAAGAGAGGCAGGGGGGGGT
>NZ_LJOU01000028.1:0-53653 GCF_001672085.1 Anabaena sp. AL93
AATTCTTAGTCATCTTGAGATGACTTTTGCTATTAGACTGGGAATTCATTCCCAGGCGGGCTATGGGTTTTACTTAAGTTAGAAATGGCTTATCTGTTTGCTGCCACACCCGCCCTGAAATTCATTTCAGGTCTAATAGCCAAAGTTTACTAAAGTAAACTGAGGATTTAGACAATTCTTAGTCATCTTGAGATGACTTTTGCTATTAGACTGGGAATTCATTCCCAGGTGGGCTATGGGTTTTACGTTAAGTTGACACATATCAGCTTTTGCTTTAAGTAGGTGAACAGAAAAATTTAAAGGTATATAACGGTATGTAAAGTTGTCTCAATGCGAGATTCTGATTGGGTTTCAGCCATTTTACAAAACGCAATACCCCTCATTTTTATTTTGTTTACCTACTTACCCCTACAATTCCTATTGAGAATAGCTGGAGTTACAATTTTTGAAACAATTGTTGTACCCATTCTAGCTGGGATGTTAATTGGGTTGTTTCTTTGACAATTAGGAAAATACCTAATCCTAAAAGTAACACTAAGCCAGTTTGCATCACACCTTCTTGAATTTTGTTAGGTAAAGGCTTACCAAATAATCCTTCAATGAGTAAAAATGCTAATTGTCCACCATCTAAAGCGGGAAGAGGCAAAATATTAATAATTGCCAAGTTAATACTAATAATTGCCGCAAAAGAAAATAAATTGGTACTATCACTAGCTGCTAATTGTGCGCCAATTTGGACGATTTTCACGGGACCAGAAACTTGTCCCACCGTTTGCCCAAAATTAGTAATTAACTGCCCAAAACCTTGAAATGTTCCTACAACTAACTGTTGGAAGCGATTAGCAGCAACTTTGATAATCTCGACAATATCTTGAGGACGACGATAAATTGCTTTACCATTTGGACCCAATTCAATTCCTACCACACCTTTACCATCAGCACCTTGTTTGGGTGTTAGTTTCAGGTTGGTTTGTTGGGTTTCGTGTTGAATTTTCAGGTCAATTTCTTGATTAGGGTGGGTTTGGATTTCCTTGGTTAATAATGTGGTTGCATCTTTACCTAGTGGAATTTCTTGACCATTCACAGCTATAATAATGTCTCCTTCCCGAATCCCTGCTTGATAAGCGACGGATTGTTCGTTTACAGGTTTGACAAGTACACCTGGTTGATACTGAAATTCTTGGGGTATACCAACGATTCCCAGTTGTAAAGCCAACATTAAATACGCAAAGATTAAATTGGCGATTACACCAGCACTAATGACTATAGCACGGTCTAAAACTGGGCGGTTACGCAGCAAGTTCGGGTCATTGGGGGGAATTTCGCTATCTGGATCATCATCGGGAAAGCCGACAAAGCCACCCAAAGGGAAGGCACGGATAGTGTATTCTGTTTCTGATCCTTGGTACTTTAAAAGAATCGGACCAAAACCCAAGGAGAAGCGGTTAGCATAAATGCCTTGAGAACGGGCGGCTATGAAATGTCCCAACTCATGTACTAAGATCAAAATAGCCAAGACTGCGATCGCTGCTAAAACTGACATAGAGCAAATTAATCAAAATATTCGGATATATATTCTTATTCTAGTTTGGGAATGGGCAGACAGAACCCATTTCCTGTATTAGTTTTGTCTCAGTTGGGCTATCCTTGCCCAGATAATGCAGTTACGTTACTTTTTTGATATAATCATGGGCTGCAAATATGATATGGTGTGATCCACTTGAATGGAGTATAAAAATTAGGTCAAAAGCCATATATCACGGTACTCTTATGGTTAAACATAGCTAACTCACTCTACAATTTTATAGGCGGGTAAGTAGGTGAACACAATAAAACCAATCTGTGTAAAGAAAAGTAAAATCGCCCAAACCCTCTTCACTCTTGCCTCTTGCCTGTTGCCTTGCCATAACGACGATTTTCAATGCTAACCTACTTAAATTATGATTCAAGCTTTACCTCAAACTAAATTAGTCAGCTTTGAAGAGTTTACAGAGTGGTATCCAAATACAGGAGTCCGCTATGAATTACATGATGGAGTAATTGTAGAAATGACACCACCCGTAGGAGATCATGAAGAAATTGTTGGATTTTTAGCTACACAAATTACATTAGAGTTTAGTCGGCTAAGACTTCCTTATTTCAGCCCCAAAACAGCTTTAATCAAATCAGCAAACAGCAAATCAGCATACTTACCAGACATAATACTGTTAAATCGGTCTAATCTTGTCAATGAACCTTTGTGGAAAAAACAGTCTACTATTAGTGAATCTGCGTCTGTTCCTCTTGTAGTGGAAATTGTCAGTACAAATTGGCGTGATGATTACCACAAAAAACTGGCTGATTATGAACAAATGGGGATTGTTGAATATTGGATTGTTGATTATGCTGCTTTAGGTGGTAGAGCATTTATTGGCAATCCCAAACAACCAACTATTTCTATTTATCACCTAATAGATGAAGAATATCAAGTTAGTCAGTTTAGAGATAATGACCTGATAATATCACCAAGTTGGCCAGAGTTAAATTTAACTGCTAATCAAATTTTTAAAGCCGGTGTTTAGATGACAATCACAAAAAAGCAATTACCCAATTTCTGGAAATTTCCCAAAAATCCTAGCCTCTCCCAGCGATTAATGCAGATTGGGTTGGGTATGACTCTATTTTTCATCTTTTTAGCCTTTTTTGCTCCTGTTTTTCAAGGTTGGGGGTGGTTGCAAAACCCGAAGGAATTTCTTGCTAACCCTATTCATGAAGCACCTTCGGCTAAACATTGGTTTGGCACAAGTCGTTTAGGTTATGATGTCTTTTCTCGCAGTGTGTTTGGTGTGCAAGCGGCATTGCAAGTTGTGACTTTAGCAACATCTTTGAGTATGATTATTGGTGTGCCGTTGGGAATGGTTAGCGGTTATTTGGGAGGAAAATTAGATAAAGCTCTACTGTTCTTTATGGATAGTATTTATACATTGCCAGGATTACTACTGTCGGTAACATTGGCTTTTGTCGTGGGAAGAGGTATCTTAAATGCTGCGATCGCCATTAGTATAGCCTACATTCCCCAATATTATCGCGTCGTTCGTAACCACACCGTTAGCGTCAAAACTGAAGTGTACATCGAAGCTGCACAAGCAATGGGGGCTTCTACCTGGGTTGTCTTATCTCGGTATCTATTTTTCAATGTTATTCAAAGCGTCCCCGTCCTCTTTACCCTCAACGCCGCAGATGCCATATTAGTCTTAGGCGGTTTAGGATTTTTAGGTTTAGGATTACCCGAAGAAGTACCGGAATGGGGATATGATTTAAAACAAGCTCTAGAAGCACTACCTACAGGCATTTGGTGGACTACCTTATTTCCTGGTTTAGCAATGACAACTTTAGTTGTAGGGTTATCACTACTTGGTGAAGGCTTAAATGAATTTGTCAATCCTCGTCTGAGAAGAGAAAATAGGCAATAGTCATTGGTCATTGGTCATTGGTCATTGGTCATTGGTCATTGGCAAAAAATAACTAATGACAACCAACAACTAACAACTAACAACTAACAACTAACAACCAACAACCAACAACTAACAACTAACAACTAACAACTGACAACCTGAGAGAGTTTTGTGAACGATAATATTACTTTAATTGCGGCTGCTACAGGTGGATTCATGATTTCTGTAGCTTTATCTGGTATTTTAAAAGGCGCACCCATCACAGATTGGCAACAAGCACACAAAACTTCATACCCAATTGCAAATGTGCAAGTTATGAAAAAGGGTAATGGGTAATTGGTAATTGGGAAAAATAACAACTGACCGCTGACAACCAACAACTGACAACTGACTAATGACTAATGACAAAACAAGTAATTGGAATTGACTTAGGGGGGACTGCGATTAAGTTGGGACGATTTACAGCAGATGGTAATTGTTTACAATCTTTATCTGTGGATACTCCCCAACCGGCAACACCAGAGGCGGTATTATCTGCTATTGTAGATGCGATCGCCCAAATTGACCCCAATAATGAAAGTATCGCCATTGGTTTGGGTACTCCGGGTCCTGCTGATGCTACGGGACGCATTGCCAAAGTTGCCATTAATCTCGTAAGATGGCATGATGTCCCCTTAGCAGATTGGTTAGAAGCCAAAACGGGTAAACCGACAATTTTGGCTAATGATGCTAACTGTGCAGGTTTAGGAGAAGCTTGGTTAGGTGCAGGCCGAAATTTCCCCAATTTGATTTTACTAACTTTGGGAACTGGCGTTGGTGGGGCAATTATTCTTGATGGTAAATTATTTGTCGGACATCAAGGTGCAGCAGCAGAATTAGGTTTAATTACCTTAAATCCTGATGGACCGATGTGTAATAGTGGCAATCAAGGTTCATTAGAACAACATACTTCCATATCTGCTATCCGTCGCCGCACAGGCAAAGAACCAGCAGAATTAGGCGCACTTGCCCAAACCGGAAATCCAGAAGCCTTGACTTTTTGGCAAGAATATGGTAAAGACTTAGGAATTGGATTAACGAGTTTATTATATGTGCTAACACCCCAAGCCATTATTATTGGTGGTGGTGTAAGTGCAAGTTTTGAGTTTTTCTTACCGTCATTAACAGCAGAAATCGAAAAACGAGTTTTACCAACTTCCCGCGCAGGTTTGCAAATTCTCCCCGCAGAATTAGGAAATACAGCGGGAATGGTAGGCGCTGCTAAATTAGCATTAACAATTAGACAAATATGCGTATCCTAAAACCTTTGTAGAGACGTTCCATGGAACGTCTCTACATTATTTATCGGAGATGTCTATTAAATAATGGGACAGAGTTAATTATACAACTGAATTTTTCTGTTCCCTGTTCCCTGTTCCCTGTTCCCTGTTCCCTGTAACCTGTTCCCTGTTCCCTGTTCCCTGTAACCTGTTCCCTGTTCCCTGTTCCCTGTTCCCTGTAACCTGTTCCCTGTTCCCTGTTCCCTGTTCCCTGTTCCCTGTAACCTGTTCCCTGTCACACTTGTACAGGCTTAGGTGTAGCAGTTGCAGAATGGGATTGAGAAATGGCAGCGGTCATAAATCCTTTGAATAAAGGATGAGGTGCATTAGGGCGAGATTGAAATTCAGGGTGAAATTGACAAGCGATAAAGAAGGGATGTTTGGGATATTCGACAATTTCCACTAATCTACCATCTGGAGATGTGCCACTCACTAAGTAACCAGAATCTAATAATTGACTGCGGTAAACATTGTTGAACTCGTAACGGTGACGGTGGCGTTCGTAAATGACTTCTTCTTGATAAAGTTGGAAAGCTAGAGTGTTGGGAAGTACCCGACAAGGATATAACCCTAAGCGCATTGTTCCGCCTAAATCTACCACATCCTGTTGTTCTGGTAACAGGTTAATAACTGGATTGTCCGTATATGGGTCAAATTCGGCACTATTGGCATTAGATAAGCCTTCGACATTTCTCGCCCATTCAATCACGGAACACTGCATTCCTAAGCATAAACCTAAAAAGGGAATTTGGCGATCGCGTGCGTATTTAATCGCGGCAATTTTCCCGTCTATCCCTCGACTACCAAAGCCGCCAGGAACGATGATACCATCAACACCTGAGAGATAGTTTTCCGGTGGTTCATTTTCCAAAACTTCCGAGTTTACCCACCGCAGACGCAAATCACCATGAGTTGCAATAGCCGCATGACGTAAAGACTCAACCACAGAAAGGTAGGCATCACCTAACCGCACATATTTACCAACAATGGCGATTTCGACGGTGTGTTGAGGATTATACATCCGGTCTACCATCGTTTCCCATTGTGTCATATTGGGTTGACGTTGTTCCATTTGCAGTAAGTTGAGAACTTGTTCGGCTAATCCTTCCCGTTCTAAAATTACTGGGACTTCATAGATACTACGGGCATCTGGACTGGTAATAACACATTCTACAGGGACATCACAAAACTCTGATAACTTTTGTTTCAAGCCTACAGGAATGGGGCGATCGCTCCGACATACTAGAATATCTGGTTGAATGCCAATGGATCTCAATTCTTTCACAGAATGTTGAGTAGGCTTGGTTTTCATCTCTCCCGCCGCAGCAATCCAAGGCAACAAAGTAACGTGCATATATAACACATTACGCTTTCCTACTTCCTTTCGCAATTGGCGAATTGCTTCTAAAAAAGGCAGTGATTCAATATCACCCACAGTCCCACCAATTTCCGTAATTACTGCGGAAGGATTAGTTTCTTTAGCAACTCTGAGAATTCTGTCTTTGATTTCATTGGTAATGTGAGGAATTACCTGAACAGTGCCGCCATTGTAGTCGCCTCGGCGTTCCTTGTTAATAACTGACTGATAAATTAAGCCAGTAGTAACACTGTTTAATCGAGACATAGAAGTATCAGTAAAGCGCTCGTAATGTCCCAAATCCAAATCTGTTTCTGCACCGTCTTGGGTGACAAAAACTTCCCCATGTTGAAAAGGACTCATTGTGCCTGGATCAACGTTAATATAGGGATCGAGTTTAAGAATCGAAACCGAATAATCCCGCGATTTAAGCAAACGTCCCAGACTTGCTGCTACAATGCCCTTACCAATACTGGAAACAACGCCCCCAGTTACAAAGATAAACTTAGTCATAGTATTTTCAATTTCTAGCAACTCTTAATAGATTTTGTTCCCGCAGGAGAATTTGTGTAAACAATGTTGGAGGCTTGTATGCAGGATGAATTTTACCCGATTGAATTCTCTTATTTGAGACCAATGTATTGCCACTTTTGCATTCATATTTGATTCCATCTTGGCTATTGTGCCACAGTCTCTATCCTCAAATCTTCTGTGTTTGTCCATGAAAAAACTCTTAGGGTTAGTATTATTTAATTTCTTAGTCACCTCCTCAGTTGCATTAGCACAAGAACCACTTTTAGTAGTTTTTCCCCCGACAAACTACCAAACCAGCACAGAAAAAATATTTTTTATCGGTACAGCCCCCCCCAAAGGTCAGGTTTTAATTAATGGTAAGCTGATTAACCGTAGCAAGGCTGGGCATTTTTCCCCTAGTTTTCCCTTGCAGTTAGGGGAAAATATATTTAAAGTCCGTTACCAAAATCAAGAACGAGAGATTAAGATCATCAGGGTGTCTACTCAACCTGAGTTACCCCAAGGTCTAGGCTTTGCTAAGGATTCCTTGATTCCTGCTGCTGATATTGCCAGATTACCAGGAGAATTAATTTGTTTTAGTGCAGTTGCACCACCTCAAGCTACTGTCTGGGTGAATCTGGTAAATCAAAATATTGCCCTTTTACCCCAACCTTCCCAGGCACAATTACCTCCAAATTCAAGTGTCTTGACGGGGTTAAATCAGCCTAATCTTTCTAGTCTTACCAAATACCAAGGTTGTACAACAGTCACAAATGCTGCTGATTTAGGAAAACCTCAATTTAATTTACAAATTAATGATCAAAGAATAACTCAAACTGGTTTAGGCAAAATCGAAATTCTGTCCCCGACACAGTTACCAGTTGCAGAAATTGCATCAGAATCAGGCGTTACTCGCACGGGATCTAGTACCGATTATTCACGACTTACACCATTGCCAAAGGGAACTATGGCGAGTGTTACGGGTAAGAACGGTGAATGGTTGCGCTTAGACTATGGGGCTTGGATTAATAGCAAGGAAACTAAAATTATATCAGGTGCGGTTGCACCACAGACGGTGATTCGGAGTGTGGGTTATCGGCAATTAGCTGAAGCGACGGAGATTCGTTTCCCTTTAGAAACTGCTGTGCCGGTGAGTGTGGAACAGGGAAATAATGCTTTCACTCTTACCCTTTACAATACCACTGCCCAAACAGACACAATTCGCCTAGATGATAATCGCCTGATTTCTCGCCTAGATTGGCAACAGGTAAGCCCCACACAGGTCAAATATACTTTTAACCTCAAAAACATCCAACAGTGGGGCTATAAGCTGAGGTATGATAATACAACTTTGGTTTTAACTTTACGTCATCCACCCCATCTTGAAAATAGCAAACGTTCACCTTTATCTGGCATCAAAATTGTACTTGATCCGGGACATGGTGGTAAAGAATCTGGTGCTAGTGGTCCAACTGGGTATTTAGAAAAAGATGTGAATTTGATAATTTCTCAATTGCTGCGAGATGAGTTGGTGAAGCGCGGCGCTAAGGTGGTGATGACGCGGGATGATGATCGAGATGTGTCTTTGGGGGAACGTCAGGTAATTATTAATACAGAAGAACCTGCGATCGCTCTTTCCGTTCATCATAACTCTTTACCAGATAATGGTGATGCGGAAAAAACTAAAGGCTTTGGTACTTTTTGGTATCATCCTCAATCACACAGCCTCGCAGTATTTTTACAAAATTACGTAGTTAAAAAACTTGGTAAACCTGCCTATGGTGTGTTTTGGAATAATTTAGCCCTGACTCGTCCCCATGCTGCACCGGCGGTATTATTAGAGTTAGGTTTTATGAGTAGTCCTTATGAGTTTGAGGAAATAGTTAATCCCCAAGCACAGAAGAAAATGGCTAATATTTTAGCTGACGGGATAAGTGAATGGTTTAAAACGGTGAAAGAATAAGAATCAGATCCCCGACTTCTTAGAGAAGTCGGGGATCTAAATATCACTAAGTTTCAAAATGTCGTCGAAAACGGTTATCAATGTTATTAGTTTTTTGCTGATTACAAATTAAGCAGAGAGTTTGTAAATTACTAATATCGTTTCTTCCCCCACGAGATAAGGGGATAATATGATCAATACTGAGTTGAGTTTCTTGGGAGATTTTACCGCAGCTTTGACATTGATATTTGTCTCTTTGGAAAACGTAGGTTCTGACTTCTGGGGGTATAGGAATGCGTGGGGTTTTGTTCATGTTTTGGTTTCGCGCAAAGGCGCAGAGTCACAGAGGAAAGAAGATGAGGTTATGTAGCATCATTGATCATTCGTCGTAAGTCGTCAAGGTAGTTATTCACTCCCCCCCCTCTAAAATTATCGAAACCCTTGATCTCTCGTTAAAGATAGGGGGGGGTGTGAACAGTTACTCGTCAAGGGGTGATTCTGGTTCTTTGATTTCTTCAATTTCTGGTTCATCAGGACAAAACTGGAGAGTAACTTTGATTCTAAGTTTTCCTTTTTGCCAATTTTTACCAGGTTGTAAAATGAAACAACAATATCACCTTGTTTATCATTTAAAATTTGAAACTTCTCTTTCATCTCTCCTCCTCTTTGCGCCTCTGCGTGAAAAAAAATGCAGCAAAACGTTACTCAAGAAAATCAATAAATTCTTGAATTTATGCAGCTTGATTAAATGTTGGTTGTGGCAGAGTTTCACCTGTTGCTTGATAAGCGATTACTAATGATTCTAAAGCCTCAATTCCATTATTAACTGCTTCTTGATAAGTGTCTCCATGTGTACGCCAAATTTGTCCAGGAAAGTCAGGAAACCCTACTAAAAAACAGTTATCTTCTTCTGACCATTGAATTATCATTTGATATTTAAGATTAATCATTATCTGTTTCACCTTCTATTTTCTTAATAGCTTGTTGCACCTCTTTTTCTTGATACCTTTTAGCATCTGCACTATCTTTACCAGAAACAGTTACTTTTCCATTATATAATGGGTGTATCCAGTTTGTGTGACTTCCTTTACCAGGAATTTCTGTAAACCCTGCTTGATAAAGCATTTGTTTTAGTTCTCGAATTTTTTTAGGCATTTATTTAATATTTTGTCTGAATCAGGATTTCCAGGATTTGAGGATTTACAGGATGTAGTTTGGTGTTTGTATTTTTAGAATAAAATTTTCATTCTTTACTATCTTCACTAATCATACTAATAAATATATCATCAATTATTAATCTTAAAATAAATTAACTTTTTAGAAAATCCTGATTCTGACAATTAATAATCCTGTCAATCCTTAAATCCTGGATATCCTGATTCTGACAATTAAGTAAAATCGCATCCACACAAACAAATTCTATCTGTGTGGACTAATTTATTTATGATGTAGCTTCGTTTATCTTACGTCGTAAATCATCAAGAGGTGATTCAGGTTCTTTGATTTCTGTGTGTTCTTCTTCAACATAAAATTCAATGCTAAGTTTAAATCTCAATTTTCCTTTCTTCCAAGATTTATAACCTAAGTTTAGCATTTTAACCTCCATACCTTCCTTGAAGCATTCAGTATTATAATGTCTGTCTTGTAAATAATGAATTTTTTGTCTTCGTAATGCTTCCCATAAAGAACTTAAAAAGTTTGTATCACTCCCTATAAATTCAAATGCTTGTTTCAATTTATTAACTTTGTAAGTTAAATCATTACATTCAATCACATCATCATCATTGCATTCTATCAACTTAAAATTATCTTCCATCTCTTTCTTCCTTTGCGTTTTTACATGATAAAACTCTGATTTGGACAATTAATAAATTAATAATCCTGAAAATCCTTAAATCCTGGACATCCTGATTCAGACAATTAATTAAAATCGCATCTACACAAACAAAGTCCACCTGCGTAGACTAATTAATTTATGATGTAGCTTCATTTAGCTTACGTTCTATCTCCTGAAGGAGTGATTCTGGTTCTTTGATTTCTGGTTCGTCAGGACAAAATTCTAGAGAAACTTTCATTCTTAATTTTCCTTTTTGCCAATTTTTACTAGGTTTTAAAATCTGACAATCAACACCATTATTTATCCAATCATCAGGTTTTTTCACGGATGGTAAAACACGACTATTTATAGATTCTAGTTCATGATTTAAGTGCTTTAAACTACCCTTATCTAAGATTACTTTTGACAAAGCTAAATCTAATTGACTGGCTTTTAAAATATAACCATCAAAATCAATCACAACATCACTTTGTTCAGAACTTATAATTTCAAAATTATCTTTCATCTCTTTCTTCCTTTGCGTCTTTGCGCCTTTGCGTGAGAAAACTCCTATTAGGTGAACACAGAAAAACCTCGTATTCACCCAACACATTATACCTCTTCCTCCCCAATTATCGGCAGTAAATGTTCATACAACTGCATCGCTTGTAAACAGCCATTAATTCCCGCAACTGCTGTATTATACTCCTCAATTTTCCCCTCAACCTGACTCAACAAACGTTGATTATTAGCAATCTTTTCCTCAGATTCTTGTTGCAAATTCTTCTCTAAATAAGCCCGCGCATAAGTATATTGTTGTAATATCTCATCTGCTTGTTTTTCCACCATTGGTAACAACTGAATTTTAATACTTTGGTTGATGGTTTGACGGAAAGATTGACGAATACTGTAAGAAACTTTCGGTTCAAAATCTAACTTTAATAATTGTCTAATTGGTCTAATTGCAGGTTCAGCGTCAACTATACTTTCTGCGTCGTAACCTTGCGAAGTTTGTTCTAATACTTGTCGAAATTGATAGATAGAAAATGTGCCTTCGTTATAAAATCTGGGACTTTCTCTGACAAAGCGATCGCAGTTCTGATTTACTCTCTCCTCCTTCTTGTTGAATAATTGCTGTACAACCTTGATGCAATAAATCAACTACATCTTGTTTATGGATATTCTCTACGGTATTAAATCCCAATTGCTGACATAAAAATACCGCTTGTTCTTGAATTTCTGCTTCACTCAAAAAGGTTAAAACAACTCTTTCTGAATCTACAGGTGCATATTCAATTTTACATTCTGTACCAGTCGCGTGTCCTTCTGCACTATATAATAATTCCCTCTCTAATAGGGCATTAATCAACATGGATTTACCCGCACTAAAAGCACCAGCAAACACAATTTCAAACTTGGGACAAACTGCTTTATCCAAAGAAATTTGCACAGATGTAATATCTTGAGAACGCAAAGCTGCTTCTTGCTGTAGAAGTTGGAGAATAGATTCAACTTGTGCTTGCAATTGCTGGCACTGGGGCATTAAACTGGACATAAAAAGTAGTAATCAAGGTGCATAAGTATTGTAATACTACTTATTGCCATTTAGCTACATTATCCCCAATGCACCACGAGTCACACCTAATTGGTTTTGTAGCTTCAATTCTCTCCACAGTTGCGAACCGATGATTTCTCCTTGGAGTAATTTCTGATAGCTATGTATGGTTTTTTCCACTTGTTCCGGTGTTTCGCTGACAAATTCAATCCGTAAGTGCTGTAAACCCAATGAAATCAGCCGTTGTACGTATTCTGCTCCGGTTTGTGCCGTTGCGTTATATACTGTATTTCTACATCCTGCGTCTGCTTTAAGAATGTGTTCACTACCTACTCTGTCTCTGATTGTAACCGCTTGTGTATCGCAAGGTCTACCACAATTGGTGTAATCTGTTCCTTCAGACAGAAAAGCGCAGAATACACAATGTTCCATGTGAAACATAGGGATATGTTGATGAATTGTGACTTCAAAATTTTGTGCTGGGTAATTGGTAATTAGATCTTCGAGTTGATTAATATTTAAGTCGTAAGATGCTGTTAATCGTTCTAAATTAAAGCCGTTTTTAAAGTAATCTGCGGTTAAAGGGTTAGCAATATTTAAGGAAAAGTCACCAACACATCTTTCATTCGCAAAATATTCTAATTGGTCATAATTTCTAATTAAATAACCATCAGCTTGGGAAGCAAGAACTTGTTTTAAAATCCAGGTTTCTCCAGGTTTGGTTATCCGGGGTGGTGCGACAAAAATACTAATTTCTTCCTGTTTTGATTCTCGCACTATTTTTACTGCTTCTTTATAATTGCGAGGATCTTCAAATTCACAATATATAGTTTTGATATCTGTTGTTAATACTGCTTTTAATTGTTCGATGTTTCTCACCAAAACAATCAGGGAAGGGGAAGCAGGAATTGGTGTAGATTTAGAACTAATTAAATCTTGCCATTTTCCGTGATGATTTAATTCCCAAAGTTTGGGTCTACTTCTTAATTCCTCTAATTTGCTAACTATTTCCCGACGCATTCGGTTTAACTCACTCACAGGTAACATAATATTACCGTTGAGATTATTTATAAAAGTATCTAAATGGAAAGGTGTATTTCCTAACCTGCCAAATTGTTCTTTTAATCTTTCTGTAGAGAGGGGTTTTGTATGTGCCTCAGCTATTAATATTTCTGATTCTACTTGCACTATATTCCAAGATTGATCACGGGATATAGCTATTAGTTTTTCGCCAATCTCTCCATGTACTTCGATATTAATCGGTCTGGTAAATTGGGGATGTTCTCCAGTATAACTTTGACGGATTTGTTTATCCAATTCTGGATCATTTGTCTTCCAAACTTTATCACCTATATGGATATTATGGAAATTTAAATCATTTCTGCCAAAAGTTAAGATGACATCCTGACCATTAGGAATAACTGCATATATTCGTCCCCCTTCTTCCTTCCTTTCTGGGTGTCCGCAATCAAAAACAATCCCATCTCCCGGTTTGACAGGTGCTTCTAACTTTATTGTTATTTCGGCATTTCTAATTCGGGTAACTTCTCCCAAATAAACACCCCGTTTTTTACCAAATCTCCCATGCACTAACTCTTGATTATTAATTCCCTCAAACCAACCTGTATATAGTCCGCGAGAAAATGCCATTTCTAACTTATATTGGTCTTTCTTTCGACTAGAAAACGTCTCTACATTTGTTTCTAATAGTTGATTTAAAGCTTGACGATAAACACGAGTTACATTAGCAACATATTCCGGTGCTTTCAACCGTCCTTCAATTTTCAAAGAAGTCACTCCAGATTTTACTAACTCTGGTAAAACGTCTAAACCTGCTAAATCTTGAGGACTTAATAAATATTTGCGATCGCCTAAATTCACAACTTCCCCATCTGCAATTAAATCATAAGGCATTCTACAAGCTTGAGCGCATTCTCCCCGATTTGCAGAACGTCCTCCTAGTGATTCACTGGTTAAACATTGTCCAGAATATGCGACACACAAAGCACCGTGAACAAAAACCTCTAAAGGTAAGGAAGTATTTTTTTGAGATATTTGTTGTTGAATTTTATTAATTTCAGAAATCGAACATTCTCTTGCCAAAACTACCAATTGACAACCCAAAGATTTAGCAAATTCTACCCCCGCAGCACTGGTAATAGTCATTTGGGTCGAAGCATGAATCGGAAAGTCAGGGGAAAGATGACGAATCAACCGACAAATACCCACGTCTTGAACGATGACAGCATCAACACCAGCAGAAATGATAGTTTTGAGGTATTGCTGTGCTTCCGTTAGTTCCTGGGGAAAAATCAAGGTATTCAGAGTGATATAACCTTTGACTCCCCGCAGGTGCAAAAATTCCATTAATTCGGGTAAATCTGCTTCCGTGAAATTCTCAGCCCGCATTCTCGCGTTAAACTTTTCTAAACCAAAATAAATCGCATCCGCACCATTTTCTACTGCGGCTTGAGCGCATTCCCAGTTACCCGCAGGTGCTAGGAGTTCGGGGATTTTGAGGGTAGGGGTGGAGATGCTTGTCATTTTGGTTAAGTCAAGGTTATGTCAGCTTATAGATTGTACCTAAATTGAGGGAAAGTTGCCTACAAACTAGAAGTTAGACCCACACGGAAAGTAAAACCAGGACTATATATCCGATTCACTCGTTCATATTGTTCACCCAGAAGATTTTCTAAGTAAAAAGTTAATCCCAAATTTTTATTTACAGGAATCCGTCCACTCAAATCTAAATTAAAGAAAGACGGGACAAAATCTGTACTTTTTTCTCCTGCTGCGGCATTATTAAAAACAGAACGACGAGAACCACTATTATAAGTAGCATATAAATTACCTTGCCATCCATCCTTTTGATAACCAATTCCAGTTTGTAGCAAAGAATAGGGAATTAAGCCTAATTGCAACCCCTGTTCTGTGCCAGTTTTGATTTGAGCATCTGTATAAGTATAGTTGATAAAAGTTGACCATGCACTGGCAATTTTTAATTGCAATGCTGCTTCTAAACCATTGGTATCTACTAAACCAATATTTTGCCATTGATTATTAATAACTCCCAAACGATTATCTAAACTACTGCCAAAATAAGTAAATTGTCCTAAGAGATTTTTTGACAAAATTACATCTACTCCCGCAGTCCAAGTAGAACCTGTTTCTGGTTTTAAATCAGGGTTAGGATTCCAATTATGCACCGTATCAAAAACATATAATTGATCTAATCCTGGATTGCGCTGCGCCCCTGCCCAACTTCCCCGCACTGCAATAGCTGGATTAACTGCATAACGTAAACCCACACTAGGATTGAAATAACTCCCAAATTGACTATCAAAGTTTTGTCTTACCCCTAAATCTGCTTGCACAGCATCGCTAAGTTGCCAAGTATTAACAGCAAATAAAGCCGTATTAAATGTACTTCTATCTTCTTTTTCATTGTTAGCAATTCTCGCTGGATCTGTACTCAAAACATCGCCAATTAAATCGGTATTTTTTAAATCTAATCCCCAGCGCAATTGATTATTCGGAGTAATTTTCCATTCATGTTCTATTCTAGCTTTGAATTGTTGTGTATCTAAAATTCCAGTTCTATAATATTCTCTACCGCTATTATTAACGGTTGGTCCATAGGTGCTAAAATAATCTCGGTTGTAACCAAATGTAGTTGTTAAATTGGAATTATCTCCCTTACCAAGTCGAGTTTTCCAAGATAACCCAAGATTCAAACCATCATGATCTAATCTGTCTTTTTGTAGTTGTAAGCCAGAATATCGAGAACCAAAATAAGTTAACCCCCGACGGCTACTGAGTGCAGTAACATCCAAATTCAAAGAGTTTTTAGGATCTAAATCTATTCCGACACTACCAAAATAAGTGCTGGTAGCTGTGTCTGCATTAGAAAAATATCCTTGAGCATCACGATTTGCAGCACCAACAGGAACGCGGTAACGATTATCTATAAAGAACCTTTCAAAGCTAAAGTTGTATTTTACTTTATTCGTTGATCCACTATAAGTTACCTGTTGATTATTTAAGTTTAATGAGCCAAATTCGGCACTAGCATTTAATTTTGGCTTGCCATAACCTTCTTTAGTAATGATATTTACAACTCCGCCAAAAGCAGAAGAACCGTATAGAGAAGAAGCCGTACCGCTATATAATTCGACTCTTTCAATAGACTCTATCGGAATACTATTTAAATCAGTTGAACCATGATAAGTATTGATATTACTATTAATTGGTCTACCATTAATCAAAAATACAGATTGATTAATTGAAGCTCCTCGATAGTATGTACCTGTGTGAATATCTGCGCCATGTCCCACATCATTAATAGCAAAACCGGGCATTCTTTTTAAAACATCAGCAACACTAGTTGCACCCTGTTTTTGAATTTCCTCTTTTTCAATTACATAAGTGGGAGTAGATTCAGGGAGAACATCTTTTTCCCCAATGGTTTCTATGGAAATATCTGCATCGTCTGTAGGAGTTAAATCTGTTTCTGGGGCGGGTTCTGGCTTAACTTCGGTTACTGTTGGTTGTTGGGTTAATAATTGAGCATTTGTGGCGGTTAATTCAATTTCACTTAAATTAGGAATATCTAAATTGACTGCATTTTGATTATTTTCATTATCAGCAGCTACAGCAGGAAATGTCACCAGTAAACTTAGTAAATAAACTGGTAGGAAAAAATTCTTAGTCATATTTTTGGACTCACACCCGGTAATAACAATCACTAATTTCCATTTTCCCTATAAATAGAAATTGTGTCAAAAGACAAGCTGTCATACTTATACTCATAAAGACTCAGATTTAAAAGGATGAAGTCCAAATTTATCTGCGTTTATCTGCGTCCATCTTCTTCCATCTGCGGTTAATTATTTCTTCTTGTACTTCAAAATATAGTGGTTATCGCTAGAATTCAATAAAATAGAGGGCGCAGACCCTGCGCCCCTACAGACTAAATTTCAGCTACGGCTCGTTCAATTAAACGTCGTGCTAAAGTCTGAGTTCCTGTGTGTTCATAGTAATTTGTAGACACATCTATAAATGCTGCTAGATAATCTAGCTTGTCATCAGCAATTTGTGTGAAAGATTGCAAATTACTAATTACTTTTTGTGGAGTTAGATTATGGCTGTTCACAAGTCCACTCATCCAACCGCTAACTGATTGAAAACTGTTACCGATAAAGTCGAGTTTACCAGAATCGCTATTGCCAGGAATAGTATTTTTGATGCTTTGGAAAGTCTGGTTTTGGTTTAAATCCTGGGGATTCATTCGACTAATCCCAGATAAGGCTTTGTTAATAAAATCTGGTCCCAGGGGTATTAAACCATCAACACAAACTAATGCCACCATGCGGATAAGTGACTCACCACCATACTCACCTAAAGAGCCGACAAAATCGCCGATACTATCTCCAGGAATACCGTTAATTTGACAAAAGGCGACGACTTCAGCTACTAATTTCAGGGTTAAGTCAATGGTTTGAGCTTTGTCTGGTTTGGGAGTCAGAGAGTTTAAAAAACCGAGCATGGGAATGTTTTCCCCAATTTTATTAGCCAAAGCTGCTGCACCCAAAGCCTTATCTGCACCGTCAACGGTTTGATAAAGCCAGAGGGCGGTTTGATATCCTTGGGATTTATCGTTAAATAAATAAATTGCTCTTTCGCCAATTTGTTGAATTAAGTCTTCGTCAGTTTCCCCGGTAACAGTTTTAATGGTATTCACAAAACCAACTGTATTTTGCCATTCACCAGGAGCAACAAAATCTAAAGCGTTCAACATGGAAACAGTCAAGTTACTGGTTGGTAGTTCGTCAACTAGCTGCTGAATTGGTTTACTCACAAGATTCTCCTTATGTATGTTTTGTATTAACGTCGGTTGTTAGTTAGGGAAGCGATTAAACTATTTCAACGTTGCTAAACCATCAAGATTAAATTTTCCTATCCAAGCTGCGCGATCGCTCGCAGTAAATGATGGACTTTTAGAAATCACCTTCACTTGGTACTTATTCACTAGCACAGAAGTTTGAGTATTACCAACTTTTACTGCGGGATAACCACCTATTTTTTCGGTGCTATTAGCAAATTTAGCCGCTGCCCCTGGTATGCTACTAGTATCAGAAATAGCGAGTTGGGCAACTACCTTACCACCCTTTTTCAAGTTTGCCTCAGAAAAGCCCTTTTTCTCTTGGGTGTAGACTCGATCATAGCCATCTCCGCCACTGGGGAAGAATTCATTTAATTTACTACCCTGAGTTGCATTTTTAACTACTGCCTGTCCACTTCTTTGCTTCGTACTTTCCTGTTGTACTTGATCAAAACGACTGGGTGCTTTTGTCGCGCAAGCTGTAGTCAGTAGTACAATTGATAGCAGTACAGCAGCTAAAACTCTCCGCCCACGATTTATCACCATTTTTGGCTTCTCCTTGATACTTGAGCTTGTGAGGCAATTATCAACTATTTTGTCACTTACAAACTAGAAAATTTACTTTTAAATAATGATTGGAGGTAGTGATCATCACAAAATATTTGGATATTTTTGTAGTACAAGACTACGCGAGACGTTGAGCTATCACTGCATAAAAAGGATCTCCACCTGCTACTCCCAACCACTGCAAGAAAATTGGTGCTGTTGAGGTCGAACAAATCACTTCCGGGGTCGTGAATCCAGGAACTGAGGTAAAATAGCCCTTGACCAATTCTACTCTAAAAGCTTCCGAACCATCTCGCCAGGCTTGAATTGCCTTTTGAAAAAACATCCGGTTAGAAAAACTAATAATTGCGATCCCACCGGGTTTAAGAATGCGGTGTATTTCCGAAAATATAGCCTCTGGGTATTGGATATATTGCACAGAAACACAGTTAATAACAGCATCAAAGTCTTGATCTGGAAAAGGTAACTGGAGATTTGTATTGAGATTTTGGACAAAATAATGATTTAATTGAGTATTTCGGGCTAGTTCTTCAGCATTTAGTCCATGTCCTTGTACATGAGCAAAATCTATCTCTGTAGGTAGATGCGATACCCAGCTACTCATTAAATCAAGAACACGCATATTTGCTCGAAGTCGCTGATAATATAAATCAGTTAATTGTTGAATAAAACCATTATCTACATGAGTGACAAAGCGAGGGTAATTATAGAATAACTGATCATCCGATTCATCTAACTTAATCCGTTGATTTGGTTGCAGTAGCATAAATGTCTTTTTTACCTGATCTAAAAATTTTGGCTAGTATTCTAATTGGTAAGTTAGTTTTGATAACTTCACTTATTTTACATGAAAAATACTATATTTTACAATTCATAAATGTTTTTTAAATCACCACGAATCATCAATATTATCCAATTAATTCGGCTATTTTGGCAATTCCCATATTGCAAGTTATTAATTTGGCTACTTCCTTTATTGTTATTTACTTCTGGGGAAACCAGTCTCATGGCTCATGATGAAACACTTTATGCTTTGAGAGCCAGACAAATGTTGGAAACAGGTGATTGGGTATCACCTTGGGGTCATCCTCATCATAAGACCCCTGGTTTTTATTGGTTAATTGCTATTTTTTATCAAATATTTGGCGTTAGTGATACAACCGCGAGAATACCGACAATGATTGCGGGAATTTTGAGCATATTTGTTATTTATAAAGTGGGAGAAATTCTTTTATCTCAAAAATTAGCATTTTGGGGAATTATTATTCTCAGCGTAGAATTTTTGTGGATACAATATTGTCGGTTATCAACACCAGATTTACCAACTATATTATTAGTATTTATAGGAATTTTCTTTTTATTAAAATCTGATATAAATCCTCAAGAACGATATTTATATGGTTTTATCACCGGGGTGAGTTTTGGCTTAGGTTTTTTGATAAGAAGTTTAATGATTTTTCTGCCAATGATGGCATTATTACCTTATTTAATCATAGATCATCGTCGTCATCGTCATTTAACTAACCCCATGTTGTATTTAGGGTTTTTGGTCGGTTTAATTCCTACCTTAATTTGGCTTTATTTTAGCTGGTTACGTTATGGTAGCGATAGTATTGCAGCTTTATTGGGATTTGTTATAGAACTAGGTAGTCATGAACAACATAGAAATGGCATTTTATTTTATGTATGGAATCTAGCTTTAAAATCTTTTCCTTGGTTCTTTTTTAGTTTATTAGGAATAACATTAGTAATTCGGTATTCAATTTCTAAATATCCATTAATATTAATCGGGTTTCCCGTTATCTTATTTACTGAATTGAGTATATTTTCCACTCGTTTATCTCATTATAGTCTTTGCATTTATCCATTTATTGCTTTTTTATCTGCGGTGGGTTTAGATTGGTTAGGAAAAATTTACCAAAAAGGATTTGATGATCAATATTCATCTCATGAGATGATTTATTTACCAAGAAATATCAGTTGTGCTTGGGGAATATTAGGCATAATTTTAGTTTTAGCCGGAATAAGTATTTTAGTTTGGGGTGAGGTAAATATTCACAAATATGCAATTCTGATGATATGTTCTGGTTTTGGTAGCTTAATTGTGCCGTTAATCTGGATAGGTAAGTTTTATTATCACCGTAAGTTTTTAACTTCTCATTATTGGCTAGGTAGCTTATTAATTAGTTGTTGGTTATCTGTAGCTACAGCAGGTAATTTAGGTTTGTTAGGTGATTTCAACCCAGATTTTAGAGTATTTTACAAACAAGAAACAATTAATAAAGTTTTGCATAATCATCCGATTAACTTTGTTAAAGGTAAAGGATTTAATGATAAAGAATCTCTGCTAATTTACTTCTATACACCTCAATATGGGAAGAATGTAGATTTAGTTTCCCAGTTACCTATTTTGAGTTATGCTTGGATTTACCAACCGAGTTTTGTTGAGTTACCAATACATTATCGGGTTATTGGTAGTTTTAAAGATTATCAATTAATTCAGGTTGTATCTAAAAAAATTCTGATATAGGAGTAATATTTTATTTTTGATAACTAGTAGTCTGTCAAATAAATTTTGACGGATAAAGAAGAAATGAACCACGTTCGCGGAGCGTGCCGTAGGCATTAGGACGCAAAGAGCGCGAAGAAAGAAGGAAGAAGAAAAATTTATTTACCCGTCAATTAGTTCTTGACAGACGACTAAGGTATGTTAGCTACAGCGTAACTCACCATGATATTAAAATTTCTCAAATATCATTCATGATTTCTATTTTTATATGTGAAAATTCCTGATAAATATTAAAAGTATAATTTAGGTTTATGTTAAAATACGGGAATATTCTCGATTATTGTAATTTCACCATGAAAAAATTAATTCCCGCAATTGCTGTCATTCTTAGCTATGTACCTTTGATAGGTTGTGGTAACACACCCAAGGTTGCAGTTCAAGAAAATTCGAGTAATAGTGTTACTGAAAGTCCAACGGAAACTTCTCCAGTAGCAGTCAGTGAAAAAGAAGATAAACAAGCATCAGAAACACAAAGAAATAAAGATAATAAAGAACATAAGAGAAAATTTTTTCGTAATAATCTAGATAAAAATACTAAAACGGGTACAAGTATAAAACCCAAGGAGGGAACGGTTACAAAATTAGTCAATGGTGATTTAATGTGTTACGTCACTTTAGTAGATAAAAAAGGAATTGAACACAATGTTGGGGCGACTTTTGAAATGTGTGCTGATGAAAAAAAGGTGTTAAATAAAAAAGTTAATGCCGTTTATGAAATCCAATCAGTGAGTGATTGTCAAAGTGCAGAACCTTGTGGTAAAACTCGCAAAGAATCCATTATTACAAAAATGGAAGTTGTAAATGCAGGTGTAGAGGAAAAATCACCAAGCAGTAATTCCCAAAGTGGTAAATCACAAACTTTAAGTAATGATAAATGGACAATTACTTTGAGTAATACTGATTCTTGGAATGGAGTTAATGGTACGGGAGATGTCAGTTATCAAGGATGTGATACTAATGGTAAATGTCTCCAGTTAACAGGTGGTAAAGTCTCCTGTCGAGATGGTAAATGTGTTACAGGTTGGAAAAATGGGGATTATGTCTACATTTTAGAACAACCTATAACTGAAGATGGAAATTCTACCTCCACTTTAATAGTGAGAAAAGATAATACTGAAATTTTAAACTCTCCGGGCTTAAAAGTTGTCTCTGGTAATTAGGGAACAAAAATTTGGCGTTGCTGATTAAGGGTATGAATTTTAGTCTCACGCCAAGGCGCAATCACGCACTGAGGTTTGAGTTTTAAAGGTTCAATTTGGGAATTTCATACCTCGATATGGCTACGCCACGCAGGCTATCAGCAACGCCAAAAATTTAAGCAAATCTGGTCAACTACGGGGGGTTTGTCCCTACTCTGGTGTGAAATTTTGATCAAGAAAATTCAGAGCATGATTGCGAAGTTCAAAATATTCTGTGGAGTTACGCATGGCTATTCTATCTCTGGGATGTTCAAAAGGAACTTTTAAAATTTCTCCTATTTTTGCCGATGGTCCATTCGTCATCAAAATAATTCGGTCTGACATATAAATTGCTTCGTCAACATCATGGGTAATCATCATGACTGCTTGACGATGATGTTCCCAAATATCTAATACTTGACGTTGTAATTTACCACGAGTTAAGGCATCCAAAGCCCCAAAAGGTTCATCCATTAATAACATTTTGGGACGAATTGCTAAAGCCCTAGCAATACCAACCCTTTGTTTCATTCCTCCAGAAATTTCATCAGGGTATTTATCTGCGGCTGGGGTTAAGTTTACCATTGCTAAATGTTCATTGACAATGCTAATTTTTTCGGCACGGTTGGCATTTTTCAAAACTTCATCTACTGCTAAACGGATATTTTCGCGGACAGTTAACCAAGGTAATAATGAATAATTTTGAAATACCATCATTCTATCGGCTCCTGGTTTACGAATCTCTTTTCCATCTAAGCGAACTGAACCAGATGTAGCTTTTTCAAAACCACCAATTATTTTTAATAATGTGGATTTACCACAACCAGAATGACCAATTACAGAAATATATTCATCTTCCTTAATAGTCAAATTAACATGATCTAAAACTGTGAATTTTCCTTTGTCCTGGGTTGGATAGGATTTAACTAAATTTTCGATTTCTAAAAATCCGTTACGGGGCAAAGTTTCTGTAATATTATGTTGGGATGAAGTTATATATTCCATAATTAATTACCTATTTTTTAGGATAAAAAAAACTGAGAAGGAGCGTTAGCACGGATATCAAAACTATGAAGATATCCTACAGGATTACTAGGATCAAATCCTTTTTTATCTATAAATGCTTCAGGAGGTTCAACTTTATAATCATCTTTGGGACATTCAATTCCCATTTCTGCGGCTATCTCTCGATATAAATCGGTTCTCCAACCTTTTGCGGCTACTTCTTCAGCATTTTTAGGAATTTCTTTGATTTGTCCCCACCGTGCTGCTTGAGTCATTAACCAAAGACTGCGAGAACGCCATAAAAATGTAGAATGTTCCCCTTTTTCGAGGGGAATACTGTTAGGAAGATCATAAAAAATTGTGGTGTCATCTGCTTTGATAGTGCGGTCTTTGCCATCAAAACCACCATAATTATAATTGCCAATAATTCCCGGTCCAGTAAATTTAGTAATAGGCACACCCGGCTTTTTAGGTTTCGCACCAGTAAATGATCTTTCTGTCAGTAATTCGGCTATTTCTTGACGATTTTCGGGTTTGCTACAATATTGACAAGCTTCAATCATTGCCTTTACCAAAGAACGGTAAGTTTTAGGATAATTAACAATAAAAGATTCCATTACACCCAGGAGTCTATCTGGATGTCCGTGCCAAATTTCCTTACCTTGAGCGAATGTAAAACCAATACCTTCATTACCTGTAATTGCTCTAGTATTCCAAGGTTCGGCGACCATGTAAGCTTGCATTGCCCCAATTCTCATGTTTGTTACCATTTGCGGTGGTGGAACAATTATGACCCGAAATTCTTTAAGAGGATCAACACCCGCAGCAGCAGAAAGATAGCGAGCAAAGTATTCATAAATGGCAGAACTGAGGACTACAGCCCAGATTTTCTTTTCTGGGGGTTGTTTGTCAAAATAGCCGCGAAAGTCCTTCCCAAAGGCTTCTAAAGCCCCATCACCGTATTTTTGTTGATATTCATACCAGGGACGAATGCCATAGTCCCACATATCCCGATTCATGGTCATGGCGTTACCATGTCGGTGGATGGTCATTGCTGCACATAAGGGGGCATGACGCGCACCTTCTGCACCTATTCTAGCGTTGGTAACAGCACCGGAGACGACGGGGGAAGCGTCGAGACGACCGAAAATTAAGCCGTCGCGGGAGGTAGCCCAACTGGCTTCGCGGTTGAGTGTAACATTTAAACCATATTTGCGGAAAAATCCTTTTTTCCAAGCGATCGCAAATGGCGCACAATCATTAACAGGAACATAACCCACAGTAATGTCCGGTTTTTCTAAATCTTGGGATTTGACTACTGGTATCACCGCTAAAGCTTCTTCTGTTAGTCCCTTCGCAGATTTATCTCCCGAAACAGCACAGGATGATAATATTATTCCCGCAGTTGTCGCCCCCATTCCTGCAATAAAATCTCTGCGAGTTAAATGATTTTCAGTCATAGTAATTGATAATTATATTTGAAAAATTCTTTTCATCCTCTCTGCGCCTCTGCGTGAGATAAAATCATCAACTTCCTGGACGGTGAGTAACTAACTCTTGAAGTTTGCCCACACCGTAATCTAAAATCAACCCAGTTAAGCCAATTATAAACACTGCTAAAAATACAGAACTCAGATTTAAACGACTCCATTCATCCCAAACAAAAAAGCCAATTCCTATTCCACCTGTCAACATTTCTACAGCCACAATTACCAACCAAGCAATACCTAAACTAATTCGCAAACCTGTAAAAATATAAGGCAAACTAGCAGGTAGAATAATTTTAGTAATCTGTCGCCAACGGGGCATTTCTAGGACTTGTGCTACATCTAAATAGTCTTTTGGTACACTAGAAACTCCTAATGCTGTATTAATAATAGTTGGCCAGAGGGAAGTAATGAAAATCACAAAAATAGCGGAAGGATCTGCTAAATTAAACAGAGATAAAGAAATTGGCAACCAGGCTAAGGGTGATACAGGTTTGAAAATCTGAATAATGGGATTAAAAGCCAGCATTGCGGGTCTTGAAATTCCAATCAAAAAACCCAAGGGAATTGCTACTAATGCCCCTAAACCAAATCCTAATATTACCCGCCGTAAACTGGCTAATAATAACCAACCAATTCCTAAATCACCTGGACCTCTCTCATAGAATGGATGTAAGATATAGTCCCAATTGGCAATTAAAGCTTCCGGTGGTGTGGGCATTAATTCATGGTTAGCTAGTGCTACTACCCACCACAATAAAATAATTCCTAAACAGCCGAGTGCGGGAAATACGAAAGTATCTTGAAAAATTACTGGTTTGGTTTTTCTCCAAATAGCTTTTCCAGCAACTGCGACAATGGCAGCTAAATTTAGTTGCAATATCATTTATTTCACCTCAGCAGAGTTAAGCTTGGTTATGGAAACATTAACTAGTACCAACCTTGGACACTGATAAGATCAGAAATAATTAAAATTCTGTCTCTTCAGTCTCCTCTCAATGCCTACGAAGTTAGCTGACGGGCTAAGGTTGAGAGATACCTTTTTTTGCTTGATTTTAGATTTGATTTGAGTTTTAAATCTTAAATTCCTAAATTAGTCAAGACAAAAATACGCCCCACAATTTGGTTCCTCCGTTCCAGCACTATTAAATTAAATGTACTGGATTAAGCTGACTTACTCAATTCTGAATCATGATAGAACATTAACATTTATATTCAGTAATAACATCAGTATTCGTCATGAATAATAGTTTCCGGCGATTATAAATCGCTACTACACAGGCTAAGTCCACCTGCGTGAACTAATGAAAAATCAAGGGTTTGAAACCCATGTATCCCTTAGAGGATGTTTTAAAAGTGGTATCCCGTAATTTTCATCATATTGTTACCCCCCTTAAGTAGGTTGGCGTTGAAAATTGTCGTCATAGCAAGGCAAGAGGCAAGAGTAAAGAAGTTTTCAGGGATTTTACGTTTCTTTACACAGTTTGGTTTTATTGAAACAAGAAAATCCAGTTCCCTCCCCTTTATAAGGGGAGGGTTAGGGAGGGGTAAAACATTTGATACAGCAATCATGAATTTTCAAACACCCTCTCACGGGACAGCAGGAATAGATGAGTTCTGTCTGTGTAGCTGCGAATTATATTCGCCAATACAAGCAGAAAATCAACAATTATCAAGTTAATAACCATTTTCTACAAGTTATCTAACGCATTTTCAGCAGCAGCTTTTTCTGCATCTTTTTTATTGCGTCCTTGTCCTTTTCCCCGCCATATTTCTTTCCCATTCACTACTTCAAAGACATCAGATTCAAATATTGGTGTATGAGATTGTCCACCTATTTGTCTTGTAACATATTTGGGTGGAGTTGTGTTACCACTACTTTGTACCCACTCCTGAAGGCGGTTTTTTGAGTCTACATTAGAGCGAGATACAACAATATTCTCAGGTACAGAGGCAAAAAGTTTTTCTACAATAGGGCGAAGTAATGCAATATTACAATTTTTATCTAGATAATAAGCACCAATAACTGCTTCAAAGGTACTACTTAATAAGTTAGGATTATTATATCCTCCATCAAGAATTGCACCTTGTCCTAAACGGATTCTCAAGTCTAGACCTACTTCAATCGCAAATTTTGCTAATTGTTTTTCATCTACTAATGCAGAACGACGACGAGTTAATTCATCTTCTCCTTTTTCTGGATGAAGTTGATAGAGATATTCACCGCTTAAGAAATTGAGAATAGCATCACCAAGAAATTCTAAACGCTCGTTGTGTTCACCTTCTCCTGGGTGTTCGTTGACATAAGAACGGTGAGTTAGTGCTTGATTCAGTAATGTTTTATCTTGGAAAATTAAAATATCGTGCATTTTATGTTCCTCTTATTAAGTTTCTCTAAATTGCAGTTGATTAATTTCAGATTCCAGATTTCTCAAACAAGTTGGGGATCTAACAAACTCATATATATTGCGATTAGAGACTTCCAAATAAAAGAATATCCTCAAATTTCTTGTGGTGCAATCCGAAAATAATAATAAGTAGTGAGACAGAATTAATTACACAATGTCATTGCGTAAGCGTAGCGTGGCGTTAGCCATATGGAACGAAGTGAAATGAAGCAATTCCAAGGGTTGTGATTGCTTCCCTTCCCTCGCAAACCCACAAGAGGAACGCGGTAGCGTTGGAGGCTTCGCGTCTTCAGACCGAAGGGGAAAACGCACACAGGCGAATTAATTGCCTTCAATATTCGTGATACAATTAAATTGTCACTAAAGACGTAAAAAGCTACCGGGGGACTCTCGGAAAGTTACGCTTGTCAGATATGATTTCGCCCGTCAGGGCAAACGAAATCAGGGCAAGAACCCAAATATTTAAGGCAATGCCTGAAACTGGGATAACTGAGGGATATAGACTGAAACTCTCTAGAGAATCTCCGCGTCTTTAGACCGGAGAGTGTCAAAGTAAAAGGTCTACTTAATCCAAGCTGGATGGGACAATAAAGAAGACATGGCTCGCACCCCGCGCAGTTGGTTAGAGAGCGGTAGATGACCTCTAGGGGCGCTTAAATCCCATGTGAACCCGTTGGGATATCTTGTCCAGTTATTACCATTCTTCCAGTTAATTTTTGGCCATAAGTTGACCCAATTTTTACTTAAACCTAACCAAATTTCGCGCTGGACAGAGAAGCCAAATTTACCTTCTGAGTGAACTACCCAGAGTTGATTGATAGTGCGTAAGTCTTGAATTGGTAAACCTTCTACCTCGGTAAAGTATAGCCATTTTCTTTGTACTGCTTGGGGACTTGCCGCTTCACACATTTTTTGAATTGTCAAGAGATCAGCCGCTTGAAAATCCTGATTGGCAAGTAACTTTTGCAAAGAATTGTAACTGATCCCACAGTCCGATTTTAGAGGTACAATTCCTTCAGGAAAGTTAGTTTGTAGAAATTCTTGATCTGTCGGTGCATTAGTATTATAGATGACTTGGTAGACTTTACCATCAATCCAAGTTGCTGGGGTATCACGACGTTTCAGCAAAAATTCCTTCAACACATCTAACCCATCATTACCCAAGTCAGCTAACTGCGGGATGATTTGTTGTTGGACTTTTTCGGACCCAGCGATTAACTTTTGGCGGAGGGAGTCGAGATCATTTGTAGTGCCTGATACAATCATTGGGTCTGTCATGCCGTTACTCGTGTTAGCGTGAGCGTGAATAAACTATCTATTGCTATCGGTTATTCTACAAAATGAAGGACGAATAGCGAAGTGAATTTGCAAAGTCTTTGAGTGTGTGTCTGAAAAAATCACTCCCAGTGGCTTGTGCAAATCCTAACTAACAATACTTTATCAGGTAAGGGGTCATAGAATCCAGGGGTTACTGTAATGATCTTAGGGCGCAAGACCTGGATCTTAGGGCGCAAGACCTGGATCTTAGGGCGCAGGCCCTGCGCCCCTACGAACTTGTGAATTTCTTCTATTTGGAATGTGTGAATTATGTACGAAAAGATTACTCCTCCCACTATCGGCGCGAAAATTACCTTCAAAAATGGTGAACCGGTTGTTCCTGAAAATCCAATTATTCCTTTTATTCGCGGTGATGGTACGGGTATAGATATTTGGCCAGCGACGGAAAAGGTGCTGGATGCGGCGATCGCTAAGGCATACAAGGGCAAAAGAAAAATTAGCTGGTTTAGGGTTTATGCTGGTGATGAAGCCTGTGATCTCTATGGTACATACCAGTATTTGCCCCAGGATACATTGACGGCGATTAAAGAATATGGCATAGCTATTAAGGGTCCTTTGACTACTCCTGTCGGTGGGGGGATTCGGTCTTTAAATGTGGCATTACGCCAAATCTTTGATCTTTATACTTGCGTGCGTCCTTGTCGTTATTACGCTGGAACTCCTTCTCCCCACAAAACTCCTGAAAAACTGGATGTGATTGTTTATCGGGAAAATACGGAAGATATTTATTTGGGGATTGAGTGGAAGCAAGGTAGTGAAATCGGCGATCGCCTGATAAAATTCTTGAATGAGGAATTGATACCTGCTACCCCAGAACATGGTAAAAAGCAAATTCCCCTGGACGCTGGTATCGGCATCAAACCCATCAGCAAAACCGGTTCTCAGCGTTTGGTGAGACGTGCCATTAAACACGCTTTGTTATTGCCCAAAAATAAGCAACAAGTCACCTTGGTGCATAAAGGCAATATCATGAAATACACAGAAGGCGCTTTCCGGGATTGGGGTTATGAATTAGCAACCAGCGAATTTCGTCAAGAGTGCGTGACAGAACGGGAATCTTGGATTTTGGGTAATAAGGAAAAAAACCCCAATATTTCCTTAGAAGAAAATGCCCATGAAATTGATCCTGGTTTTGATTCCCTGACTCCAGAGAAAAAAGCCCAAATTGTCAAGGAAGTTGAAACCGTTCTCAATACAATTTGGGACAGTCACGGAAACGGTAAATGGAAAGAGAAAATCATGGTCAATGATCGCATTGCTGATAGTATCTTTCAACAAATCCAAACTCGACCAGATGAGTATTCTATTCTGGCGACAATGAACCTGAACGGTGATTATTTATCCGATGCTGCTGCTGCTATTGTTGGCGGTTTAGGTATGGGTCCAGGGGCAAATATTGGCGACTCCTGCGCGATTTTTGAAGCTACTCATGGGACAGCACCAAAGCACGCGGGCTTAGACAGAATTAACCCCGGTTCGGTGATTCTTTCCGGTGTGATGATGCTGGAATATATGGGTTGGCAAGAAGCCGCAGATTTAATTAAAAAAGGATTGGGTGATGCGATCGTCAATGGTCAAGTTACTTATGACTTAGCGCGGTTAATGGAACCACCTGTACAACCATTAAAGTGTTCTGAATTTGCAGACGCAATCATCAAACATTTCGGTTAATTTCTACTATTCTCAAATTAAGATCCCCGACTTCTTTAAGAAGTCGGGGATCTAAGCATCACATAATTGAAATGATTGCTGTATCAAATGTTTTACCCCTCCCTAACCCTCCCCTTATAAAGGGGAGGGAACTGGAGTGTCAATCACCTCCTGTATTTTTGCTGCCCGCTCTTAAACGGGCTAAACTATCAATAGCATCACCTAAAGCTGTAGTAAGACTTTTTCGAGTTTGAGCGTGATTTTCTTGCTCAAGTTTCAAAGCTTGTAATAGACAATCACGTTCCTGTATGACTTCTAACAATTGAGTTTGTAACTCTTCTATAGAATTAAACTGGGAAATTTCTTGCTGAATAGCTGTAGTCATATCAGTTCCTGTTTCCCCATTAACAACCGAAAATTTTTGGACTTCAGCCTTTATAGACACCATAGCTTCTTGGTGCATTTTTGCGTCTACACGCCGTTGTTCTGCTTCGGTATTATAAAGTTGTCGCCATTTTTGCGAACTTTCCCAAGCTTCATCTCGTTCCCGCTGAAATTTCGTCATCTGTTGTGTGAGAGACTGAATTTCGGTTAACCATTTTTGTGTGAGATCTTGAGTCATAGAAGTTTTTTGTAGTAGAGATAGGTTTAACCTTTTTGATAGAACCAATAGAGTAGTAGACTAGAAAAAAATTATCAATGTTGATTGTCACCGAATAACTCAATCTAAGTAGGTTGGCGTTGAAAATTGTCGTTATGGCAAGGCAAAAGGCAAGAGGCAAGAGGCAAGAGGCAAGAGTGAAGAGGGTTTAGGCGATTTTACATTTCTTTACACAGTTTGGTTTTATTGTGTTCACCTACTTAGTCAGAGCTTAAATATGTTGAGAGATAAATTTGCAAACAACTTGGGAATTAGTCAAGCTCGTAAAAAACAAGTATACCTGGATATATGTAGGGTTTGCTGATAGCGTAGCGCGGCGTAAGCCATAAAAGTTATCTGTGAGGGTAGGGGAACTCTTAACTGGGTACAGGGAACAGTTTCAGCCTGGATAGTCTCAATTTCCCATAAGTAGGTTGGCGTTGAAAATTGTCGTTATGGCAAGGCAAAAGGCAAGAGGCAAGAGGCAAGAGTGAAGAAGTTTTCAGCGATTTTACGTTTCTTTACACAGTTTGGTTTTATTGTGTCCACCTACTTATCCGATCAGGAAAAATGCAACTGTTTTGAGACACCATTAGCTAAAAACTTGCACTTTTTTATGATCAAAATATGCAAAATCCTTATTGGTAAATGGTTCTAGCTTTATTCAGCCAGCCCTAAATATGAAAAAATTTGAGTTAAGAAAATGAGATAATAAGAAAGTTGATCACTCAGTCAGTGGAAATAATTAATAATGCCTAATTCTTCTGAACCATTTGTAATTACACCTGATGGTTATGCACCTCGATTAAAGCGTCTACGTCAATTTAGTGGACTATTAGATAATATAATTACTATTCCCGGAACACAAATAGGAGTCGGGTTAGATCCAATTATTGGATTACTACCCATAGGTGGTGATGCTTTAGGATTAATATTTTCATTTTATATTATCATGGAAGCCGCACAATTAGGCGTACCCGTAGCCACATTAGGACGGATGGTAATGAATGTAATTGTAGATTCCTTAGTTGGGGCTATTCCCATGTTAGGAGATTTGTTTGATTTTGCTTGGAGAGCGAATAATTACAATATCATTTTATTGGAAGCAGCTTTAAAATCTCCGCATCAAAATCAAAAAGCAGATAATTCATTTATCCTCATTTTTAGTATTGGCTTATTTCTACTGGCTATTGTTTTAATATCCATACCCGTGATATTAATAAGAATATTATGGCAAATTTTTACTGGTAGTTAAATGACTTATCTATAAAATCATGAAAGATTGGTGGCAAGATAATTTTCCTCAAGGGCGGCAAAATCTGATTATTAATGATTCTCAAGGTTATCCAATTCAAATAGCCTATGGTGAAAAAGGTAACGGGAGACCGCTGATTTTATTACATGGTTTAGGCAGTTGGAGTTATAATTGGCGGCATAGTATTGAACCATTATCTCGATATTTTCGAGTAATTTGTTGTGATTTTAAATGTTTTGGTTTTTCAGAAAAGCCCGTATCTCGTCGAGAAGAAACAGGACATCAAATTATTGAATTAAAACGCATTATTCAAGCTTTATGTGATGAACCACCGATAATTGTCGCCGAATCTATAGGGGCATTAATTTCTCTGGGATTAGCTGGTAAAAGTCCTGATTTAATCGGACGGTTAGTAGTAATTAACGCTCCTATTTTTACAGAAACTTTACCTCATTGGTCTATGGGTTTACTGGCACAAACACCAATAGAAATTATCCATGCAATTGATGATTTACGTCTTGCATATTGGTTTGCACCTTTAGTCAGAGAAGTGATGGGAGCAGAAAGACGCAAGGTATTATATAATCCTTCATTATTAACAGAAGAAGATATTTATTGGATTACTTACCCATTCATTGAAATTCCGGGGACTTTGGTAAAAGTGGCTGAAGAGTTACAAATTGCTGCTCAAGAAATTGAGAATTTGCGAAAAAATCAGCCAAGTATGCTGAAAAATATTCAAAATAATCTCAAAAATATTGAATGTCCAACTTTGGTTTTATGGGGTGATCAAGATAGTTGGTTTCCTGTTAGTCATGGAGAAAAATTACATCAACATTTGCCTAATTCTCGCTTACAAATTTTGCAAAACTGTTATCATGATGCGTCAACTGGTTCTGCTGATGTGGTGAATGCAGCAATTTTAGAGTTTTTAAAAGAGACCGATTTCTGTTGAATTTTGAAAATTGACTAATGATAGAAATTCAGGCAATTTTCCGTACCTGCCTCGTACCTGCGCTAAAACCCTCTAAGATACAAGGTTGTTATAAATAAAAAGAGAGTGGGAGAAGGCATACCAAAAGCCTAAAATCTCCCACTCTACATTTACTGCTGTAGCGTTTGGGAACATATATAAATACTGCCAGTTATTTAGGGGGGTTGATTTAACAACGACAGTATTTATATGCGGTTAATATTCCCTTTGCAGCAAATGTCAAATCTGATTATTGTGATTATTTTTGATTCAATTAATGGTCAATCAAGTGTTTATAAATCATTGTTATTTACGCTGAAAAATGTGAGCATAAATTAAGGGTAAGGGATTGTTTGAAATAATCAATATTTAGTAAACGTTAATAACCACAGAATTGAGGTTGTTTATCTTGCATCAATGTAACTTAGGTAATTAAAACTTGGTTGCCAAGTTGGCATTTTCTTGAAAGTCTTGTATTGCTAGGTTTTCAGAGAAATCGTGAATCTTGTCTGTCTTTGACAAATTCTGTATTGGCATGAAGGGGATAGATTTTTTCTGGAGGCGAAATTATGAGCAAATTTTTACTATTAGTGGGTTTATAACGCTTTCGGGAGGGCATTTTTTGACTATTGCGATGGCGTTGACTAGTTCTTGTGCTTTCTTTGGAATTTTGTAATAGGTAGAAAATTACCAACGAACCGCTGGAACAGCAGAAGATGACGGCAATGATCAACCATAGAGGTAGGGGATTACTAGTATCGGAAAATGTAGAAATGGTTAATTGTACGGGGATATATGGAGTTTCTGCCTGTTTTACCTGTGGCACATAGCCAATATAAATTAGTTGATTATAGGCAATAATTACAAATCCTATCGGAATTATTAACAAACTCAAGAACCAGATTCCAGGGTATTTTTTCAGTAGATTTACTAGAATTCTTCCAGTGTTTCGCTTTTCTTTTAACTCTTGTTCATTATCCATCACATTAATCAGATAAATCATATTTATGACAATAGGAAAAAGAAATATTTTCCCCTTTTAACTAATCCGCTATCTCCTATCCCTAATCCCCTTAATTAATGGGAGAATGCCTGGCGATCGCTAGTTGAATTAACTGATGTACTAATTGGGCAAAGGGTATACCCGTATTAGCCCAGAGTTGGGGATACATACTTGTGGAGGTAAACCCTGGGAAAGTGTTAATTTCGTTAATAAAAAGTTCTCCGGTAGCTTCTACATAGAAAAAGTCTACTCTGGATAAACCAGCGGCATCAACAGCCGCAAAGGCTTGTAAAGCCATGTCTTGAATTTGCTGTGCCACTGTATCTGGTAAATTTGCGGGAATGAATAAATCGGCTTTCCCAGGGGTATATTTGGTTTCGTAATCGTAAAAATCACTATTAAAGGTAATTTCACCAACAACGGAGGCTTTGGGGTTTTCGTTACCTAAAACGGCACATTCGACTTCTCTGGCTACAACTCCAGCTTCGACAATAATTCGCCTATCATGGGTGGCGGCATTATCTAAAGCTGTTTCTAATTCTTGACGCGATCGCACTTTGGCAATTCCCACCGACGAACCTAGATTAGCAGGTTTGACAAAGCAGGGATAGCCCAATGTGGCTTCAATTTCATCACACAGCTTGGGAAATACACAAGCATTTGACCAAACTTGCTCTCTGCTGACAGCAATATATTTTACTTGAGGTAATCCCGCTTGGGCAAAAGCCATTTTCATGGCAATTTTATCCATTCCTATGGCTGAACCCAAGACTCCAGAACCCACAAAGGGAACTTGCATCAAAGTTAGTAAACCTTGAATTGTACCATCTTCGCCATTAGGACCATGAAGCACGGGAAACCAAAGATCAACTTCTTGAGTTTCTGGAGGAAATTGCCATAAATTAGGGGTTATGGAGGGGATTTCATGGGGAACACCAGATGTTAAAACCTGTTGTGCAGTAACTCCTGCTTGCCAACTGCCATTCTTTTGAATGTAGAAAGGTAAAACTTCGTATTCTTTAGCATTTTCTTCTAAAGTGAGGGCATGGGCGATCGCCCCGGCTGAAATTATTGAAACCTCATGTTCTCCAGAACGTCCACCAAACAGTAAACCCACCCGTAACTTAGTCATTTTCTTCTATATCTCCACAGATTCGCAATTTCTATTATCACCAAAAAAAGGGAACAGGTCATATCAAATCCGGTTAAATTCACATAGTAAGTAACTGAACAAAAATATTGACAGTCATTGCGAGGGAAGGGAAGCAATCACAACCCTTGGAATTGCTTCATTTCACTTCGTTCCATATGGCTAACGCCACGCAAGGCTTACGCAATGACATTGTGTAATTAATTTTGTCTCACTACTTAAAGCTGTGGTTAGTTTGCGTGGACATATTTTCTATTTTCATACTTCAATTTACCAATATCGGGGTTTCTGGTTTTTTGGCGATCGCTCTCAGCAAGTATAATAAAGTAGATGAGGTCATCTCAAAATATTTTGATGTTCCTTTACCTGAAGATATTTTGAATAGTTTCGCCGATAGATGAAACTATTACAAAACCTCTTCGCGCCTCTGCGTCTGGAGTGTGAACTTAGTCCTGAATTAACCCTTCCAACATCACTTGTAAATCCTGCGTCAACTCACTTACACCCTTTCGCAAAGCTTGTTTATTCCCTTGACAATTTTCCCATCTTGTATTCACATTAATCGGTTCACCAACAAAAATCATAGCTTGTTTCCAACCTAAACGCGGTCTTCCTGGTAAAGTAGAATTCTGAATGCGAGACAACATATCAAACATTAATAAAAGCGTTTCTGCAAATCTTTCTGGTGTGGGTTTTTCGAGAATATAATCAGCAGTAACCGCCACAAAACTTTCAGCAATTCTCATATGCTGCATTTTTAAATCGGCTTCTTCAGCTACCCAATCAGCTAGACCCCGTTTAAAAGGTGGTAAACTTGGAATATCGGCAATATCGTCTCGATAAATATAATTCCAACCAGCATCCTCTAAACGGCGACATCTATCAATAAAATTACCTTGAGGCTGGATATTAAAATACTTTTCCGTAATTTTCAAAGCAGTGTCCATCAAACGGTGTAATCTAGTAGTTAACAATTCATTTATAGGAACTTCTGAACTGATAATTTCTGGAAAATCCTGATGATAGAAACGGCGATAAAATTCCTCCATTTCCGAAATTAGATATTCAGCTAAACGTAAAACCCGCTGATATAAAATTCCTTCCCGTTCCTTTCCATTTGTACTAAGTTCCGTCCCAGGTAAACCGCTATCAGCTTCCAATTTAGATAAAAGCCAATCTATTTTTTGCCAAGGGGGATTAACATAACTATATTTAATGCCAATAGGAATAATAAAAACCTGTTCTTCGCGGTTAGCCTTTTTTAAATCTTCCACACACCAAAAACCCAATTGCGCCACACCCGGTTCTAAAGGACTGACTATACTACTATGTCCATTTGTACCACCTTCAGGAGCGATCGCTATCGGCATTTCGGCATTAGCAAATAATTCTCTGGCCGTTTGGATAGCATTTCTATCTACGCGTTTCCCTCTACGAATAGGTACACCACCAAGTCTAGAAAATAACCATCCCAACCAATTTCCTGCCCATAAAGTCATTCCTCGTTCATACATAAAATGACTGTGAACAGGGTATTTGAGACTAATACCTTTTTCCCTGGCTGCCTGGGGGACAATTCGTGATAGTAGGTATAACATAGATAGAGGATCTTCCACCTCTGGGTGACGGAAAGCAATTAAAAATCGGACTTTACCTGCTTGAAATTCGTGGTATAATTTAGCTAAAACTTCGGCGTTTTTGGCTTCAATATTGACAATACCCGCAGGTAGCCAAGGTCTAGTTCTCACCCGCAAAATCAAAGGCAAAAACCAAGACACGACTTTAACAACGAAGGGATTATGACGTTGAGGAATAAATTTTAGGGGAGGTTGGGTAGAATGAATAGACTTAGGCAAATTGTTCTCCTGTAGTGTGGCGAAAAAAGCTAAAATTGAGCGATAGCGTTCGCGGTAGCGTCTCGAAGAGATAGCGAGACCTAGGAAGCGCTGCTAATTTAATTATCATAATCATAATGAACACACCCGCAGACCAGCGAAGATTTGCCCCCGCAACCCAGCGCAACCGCGAACCGATTCTAGAATTGCTTTTACAAATATTGCCTCAACATGGGACTATTTTAGAAATAGCCAGTGGCACAGGTGAACACGCCACATTTTTCTCCTACCACCTCGCACCTCGACAATGGCTACCTTCAGACCCTAACCCAGAACTGCGTGCTAGTATTAGCGCCTGGACTGAATTTTTCCCCTGTAAAGCCATGCAGCCACCCCTAGATTTAGATGCAAGTTCACCAATTTGGCCTGTGGAAAAAGAGATAATACCACAACCACCTATTTCTGCCATTGTCAATATTAACATGATTCATATTTCCCCTTGGTCATCCTGTTTAGGACTAATGGCAGGGGCTGGACGGATTCTGCCACCTGGTGGTATACTCTACTTATATGGTCCCTATAAACAAAATGGCGAACATACCGCACCCAGTAACGCTGATTTTGATGAGTCTTTGCAAGCGCAAAATCCAGACTGGGGAGTGCGTAACCTAGAAGATGTAGTTAAAGCTGCTGAAGCCCAAAATCTGATATTGCACCAAACTTACCCCATGCCAGCAAATAACCTTTCCTTAGTATTTAAACATAATTAGGGCTTGCTGGATTGAAATGTGGCTTTTATTCTTTGCGCCTTTGCGCCTTTGCGTGAGACGTATTTCGTAAATCAATGGAGGTTAGCGGACTCGAACCGCTGACATCCTGCTTGCAAAGCAGGCGCTCTACCAACTGAGCTAAACCCCCAAGTGTGTTTTTTATGTAAAAAGGGTTGATTTTACATAACTAAGTCATCATAAACTATTATTATTAATTTGCCAAGACCATGAACCAAGAAAATCAGACAGTTGTTGCTGCACTATATAAATTCGTGAATCTCCCTGATTGTAGCGAACTGCAAGCAGCTTTATTGTCCTTTTGTCAATCACAAGGAATTAAAGGAACTATATTACTAGCACAGGAAGGAATTAACGGCACAATTGCTGGTTCTCGTCAGCAAATTGACACAGTTTTAGCCTTTCTTCGCAATGACTCGCGGTTTGCAGATTTAGAACATAAAGAATCCTACACAGAAATTCCCCCATTTGAGCGGTTAAAAATCCGCTTAAAGCCAGAAATTGTCACTTTAGGCTTACCAGAAGTAAACCCAGCGGAAAAAGTAGGAACTTATGTCAAACCCGAAGACTGGAATGATTTAATTTCTAACCCAGAAGTCACAGTCATTGATACCCGCAATGATTATGAAGTCACCATTGGGACTTTCAAAGGAGCAGAAAATCCGCAAACTCAGATATTTCGAGATTTTCCCGAATATGTACAAAAACATCTTGACCCCAAAAAACATAAAAAAGTAGCCATGTTTTGTACTGGAGGAATTCGTTGCGAAAAAGCCTCATCTTATTTACTTTCTCAAGGTTTTGAAGAAATTTATCACCTCAAAGGAGGCATTCTCAAATATCTAGAAGAAGTTCCCCAAACAGAAAGTTTATGGGAAGGAGAATGTTTTATTTTTGATCAAAGAGTCGCAGTTAGTCATAACTTAGAAACAGGAAATCAGGAATTATGCTTTTGTTGTGGATATCCCATTTCCGAAACAGATAAAACCTCCCCAGAATATGAAAAAAATATTTCCTGTCCTCACTGCTTCCATACCTTAACACCCGAAAAAAGAAAGCGACTACAGCAAAAATGGAAACATTACCAATCAATAAATTCAACCAATACTTAAACTTCAGATTTCTTTCTTCCTTTGCGTCTTTGCTCCTTTGCCCCTTTGCGCGAAACAAAATTTAGAAAAAACCCTAATATCCAAAAGTGATCATTACAATATATTAATACAGAACTCCTTGGAGAACGATTTGTGGTAGCTAATCCCCCGCGCACTCAAACCAGCACATTGAGCAACTTTACACAAAGACACATTGGACCAAACCCTGATGATGTCAAGCAAATGCTTGATATATTAGGTCTTTCCAACCTTGATGACCTAATTGATAAAACAGTACCACAGGCAATTCGGTTTCATCAAACCCTAAATCTACCAGCAGCACAAAGCGAATATGCAGCACTGGCAAAATTAAAGCAAATAGCGGATAAAAATCAGGTTTATCGCTCATTTATCGGTATGGGATATTATGACTGTATTACCCCTACCGTCATTCAACGCAACATCTTAGAAAATCCCGGTTGGTATACAGCATACACCCCTTATCAGCCAGAAATTGCCCAAGGACGTTTGGAAGCGTTGTTAAATTTCCAAACCATGATTATTGACTTAACGGGGTTAGAAATTGCTAACGCTTCTTTACTTGATGAAGGAACAGCAGCCGCAGAAGCCATGAGTATGAGTTATGGAGTCTGCAAAAACAAATCCCATAACTATTTTGTGTCTAGTGAATGTCATCCTCAAACCATTGATGTATTGCAAACACGCGCAAAACCTTTAGGCATCAAGATCATTATCGGTGATCATCAAACCTTTGATTTTACCGAAACTATCTTTGGTGCGATTCTGCAATATCCCGCAACCGACGGGACAATTTACGACTACTGCGATTTTATCACAAAGTCTCATGCTCAGGGTGCATTGGTGACTGTAGCCGCAGATCCTTTGAGCTTATTATTACTTACATCTCCCGGTGAATTAGGGGCTGATATTGCCGTAGGCAGTACCCAACGCTTCGGAATTCCTTTGGGATTTGGGGGACCACACGCTGCTTATTTTGCCACGAAGGAAGAGTATAAACGGCTTGTTCCAGGGCGCATTGTGGGGGTATCAAAAGATGTGAATGGTAAACCTGCCTTACGTTTGGCGTTGCAAACCCGTGAACAGCACATACGCAGAGATAAAGCCACCAGTAATATCTGCACAGCCCAGGTTTTATTGGCAGTGATGGCGAGTATGTATGCAGTCTATCATGGACCGGACGGACTGAGAGCGATCGCTCAAAATATCCATGAACTTACCGCAACTTTAGCCGCAGGACTGAAAAATTTAGGTTATAAAATCAGTTCGGAAAACTTCTTTGATACCTTGCGGGTAGAATTAGGAAATACCAAATTAGAAGCAATTCTCGACGCTGCGAATGAGAGAAATATCAATTTGAGAATTTTTGATAATTCAACTGTGGGTATTTCCTTAGATGAAACTACCACAGAAGCAGATTTAATTGACTTATGGCAAATTTTCGCACTGAAAGATCAATTACCTTTTACCGTTGAAGAATTACCAATTTCTCATTCTCAATTATCACGTCAAAGTAAATATCTCACCCACCCAGTTTTTAACCGTTACCATTCAGAAACTGAATTATTACGTTATTTACATCAACTAGAAAGCAAGGATTTATCATTAACAACTTCGATGATTCCCTTGGGTTCTTGTACTATGAAGTTAAACGCGACTTCAGAAATGATTCCCGTCACTTGGGCAGAATTTGGGAAAATACATCCCTTTGCGCCAATTTCCCAAACTAGAGGTTATCAAATCCTATTCCAACAACTAGAAGCATGGTTATCAGAAATTACAGGTTTTGCGGGAATTTCCTTACAACCAAATGCAGGTTCTCAAGGTGAATATGCGGGACTTTTGGTAATTCATGAATATCATCAAAGTCGCAAAGAAGGACATAGAAATGTTTGTTTAATTCCGCAATCTGCCCATGGAACAAATCCCGCGAGTGCGGTAATGTGTGGAATGAAAGTTGTGGGAGTTGCTTGTGATGATCATGGTAATATTGATGTTGAGGATTTAAAAGCCAAAGCTGAAAAACATAGTCATGAATTATCAGCTTTAATGGTGACATATCCATCAACTCATGGGGTATTTGAAGAAGCAATTCAAGAAATTTGTGCAGTAATTCATAGTCACGGTGGACAAGTTTACATGGACGGCGCTAATATGAATGCCCAAGTAGGTATTTGTCGTCCTGGTGATTTTGGTGCAGATGTCTGTCATTTGAACTTACACAAAACCTTCTGTATTCCCCATGGTGGTGGTGGTCCGGGAATGGGTCCCATTGGTGTCGCTTCCCACCTTGTCCCGTTTTTACCAGGACATTCTGTGGTGAGAATGGGTGGTGAATTGGGTGCTGTTTCTGCTGCACCTTGGGGTAGTGCAAGTATCCTAGTGATTTCTTGGATGTATATTATCATGATGGGTGCAGATGGGTTGACGGAAGCAACCAAAATTGCCATTTTGAATGCTAATTACATGGCTAAGAAATTAGAGTCTTATTATCCGGTTTTGTATCAGGGAAAAAATGGTTTGGTGGCACATGAATGTATTTTAGATTTGCGAAGTTTGAAGAAATCAGCGCAGATTGAAATTGATGATGTTGCGAAGCGGTTAATGGATTATGGTTTTCATGCACCTACTGTTTCTTGGCCTGTTGCTGGGACAATTATGGTTGAACCAACGGAAAGTGAATCTAAACAGGAATTAGATAGATTTTGTGATGCTTTGATTGCGATTCGTGAGGAAGTTGCGGCAATTGAATCTGGTAAAATGGACATTCACTATAATGTTTTGAAAAATGCCCCTCACACTGCGGAAAGTTTGATTGTTGGTGAGTGGAATCATCCCTATTCCCGTGAACAAGCTGCTTATCCTGCACCTTGGAATAAGGAATATAAGTTCTGGCCAAGTGTGGGGAGAATAGATGCGGCTTTTGGGGATAGGAATTTTGTTTGTTCTTGTTTACCGATGGAGGCTTATAGTTAATTTGTAGTCTCTAAGATCCCCGACTTCTGATATCAATTTATCATTTATTGGGAAGGTTGAAAAAAGAAGTCGGGGATCTAAATTTTTGTAATGTTTTGTAATGTGCTGTTTTGATTGTGTTATGAAAATAGTGTATTATAATTTAGTTTTAGCTAATCAACTTTTTTCACTAAGATATAGGATTGTATGGAAGTTCTAATCACTATCAAAAATTATCGCTGTTTTTCAGACTCTAACCCAGCGAGAATAAAAATCAGAAACGGTTTCACAGCATTTATAGGAGTTAATAATTCAGGGAAGTCTACTTTACTTAAATTTTTTTATGAATTTCGTCCTCTTTTTGCGTCACTCTCCAATCATGGTGAGTTTATCAATATTGTAAAGGGTGGTTTATATTCATCCAAGTTGCAGGGAGATGTAGATTTAAAGGAAATATATTGTAATGAGAATAACCGTCCGCTAACTATAAATTTTCAATTCTTATTTGAAGATAATCATATAGTGCAAGATAATGTAAATATTCTGAGTGAAGTAAACCTAGTATTTACAAGAGATGATGTATACACTGGCAGTATAAAAATTGGAAATACAGAATTTAGTAATGATACTGAGAATGTAATTGCTAATCTTATGAAAAACTCTGGTGATATATCATATGTTTTAGAAATTTTTAAAAAATTGAGTAATACTTTATATGTTGGTCCCTTCAGAAATGCCATTAGTGTGCTACCTATCATTGATATTACTTACATGAGGGTTATAGATAGTAAATATTTAAATTATTACGATATAAAAGTTGGAAGAGATTTTATTCAGCAGTGGCGACAATTGAAAACAGGAAATGATAGAAATCATAATAAAACTACATTAAAATTAACCAATGATATTAAACGTATATTTAACTTTGAGCAATTAGAAATTAACTCTTCTAATGATGATCAATCATTACAACTATTCATTAATGATCAAGCCTATAATCTTTCAGAGCTTGGTTCTGGACTTGCTCAATTTATTCTGGTTCTCATTAATGTAGCTATACAAAAACCATCTTATATCCTTATTGACGAGCCAGAACTCAATCTTCATCCTTCACTCCAACTTGATTTTTTAACTACATTGGCAAATTATGCCTCAGAAGGAACTCTCTTTGCAACTCACAGTATTGGACTAGCAAGATCAAGTGCAGACTACATTTATACGGTAAAGAAAACATCAAGAGGAAGTGAAGTAAGAGAGTACGAACAAAATCCTAGCTTAGTAGAGTTACTTGGAGAACTTAGTTATTCAACTTATAGAGAGTTTGGTTTTAAGAAAGTTTTACTGGTTGAAGGTAGAACTGAGATCAAGACATTTCAGCAGTTTTTACGAAAATATAGGCAAGATCAACATATATTAATTTTATCATTGGGTGGGAAAGATTTTATTAATGGGCATTCAATAGAAGAACTTAGAGAAATTCAACGTATTTCTGACCAAATTTATATTCTGATAGATAGTGAGAAAAATTCACCTAGTGCAGAATTAGAACAATGTAGACAAAAATTCAAACAAAACTGTGAGATGGATGGTATTCATTGCCATATTCTAGAGCGTCGAGCTACTGAAAATTACTTCACAGATAGAGCAATAAAATCAGTAAAAGGAGATAGCTATTCAGCACTTGACAATTATCAACTATTAGGAAATGCTTCACTTGGCTGGAGTAAGTCAGAAAATTGGCGAATTGCTAAAGAAATGACGAAAGAAGAATTAGAATCAACAGATTTAGGTGAATTTATAAAAAGAATTTGTGATTTAGATGAAAGTATTAGCTTAGATTAAGAAACGTAACCCAACATAATGAAAATATCTGATTCATATTTTTTTTCTGAATCAGGATGTCCAGGATTTTAGGATTTACAGGATTGTGATTTGTAAGTTATTGGTGGGATGCTGAAATTGTAATTGTCTGAATCAGGATGTCCAGGATTTTAGGATGTACAGGATTGTTATTGATGAATTGTCCGTGAAGATTTGAAGATTATAAAATACAGTTACAGTAATAGTCAAGAATTAACAGCGGATAATTTAACTGATAACTTATCTATCATCCCAAAATCTCTATATTTTATAGACAATCAAACAACTACATCCTGAAAATCCTCTAATCCTGGTTATCCTGATTCAGACAAAAAAATCTTCAAAATCCCCACGTCAAATAAACAACAACATCCTGAATATCCTGTAATCCTGGACATCCTGATTCAGACAAAAAAATCCTCAAAATCCCCACTGAAAATAAACAACAACATCCTGAAAATCCTAAAATCTGTACTTCCCATAGACAATCAAACAACCACATCCTGAAAATCCTTTAATTCTGGACATCCTGATTCAGACAAAAAAATCCTGAAAATCCCCACTTCAAATAAACAACCACATCCTGAAAATCCTCTAATCCTGGACATCCTGATTCAGACAAATTAACCCTAATATCTAGGATTAAAAACCTTCTTATATTCCAACTTCAACCCACCAAAATTAATCAATAATCCCACAGGAAAATTATAAGCAACCAAATAATTTTTCGCTTGCGCTAAATGAACATCTTCTAAAGAAATAACCGCTTTCAACTCCACCACAACCTGATTTTCAACTATAAAATCCGCCCTTCGTGTTCCTACTTCAACTCCCTCATAATAAATTACTTGTTCTACCTCTCTTCCAAAACCTAAACCTGATTTTTTGAGTTCAATTTCCATACATCTTTGATAAATAACCTCCTGAAAACCATTTCCCAAAGTTCGGTGTATTTTCATTGCACATCCATTTATTATGTATGTAATTTCGTCTAATTTTAGATTTTGGGTATTAGATGTGTTCATGGATTTACAGGATTGTGATTTGTAAGTTGTTGGTGGGATGCTGAAATTGTAATTGTCTGAATCAGGATGTACAGGATTTTAGGATGTACAGGATTGTTATTGATAAATTGTCTGTGAAGATTTGAAGATTATAAAATCCAGTTACAGTAATAGTCAAGAATTAACAGCGGATAATTTAACTGATAACTTATCTATCATCCCAAAATCTCTATATTTTATAGACAATCAAACAACTACATCCTGAAAATCCTCTAATCCTGGTTATCCTGATTCAGACAGATTGTTATTGATGAATTGTCTGTAAATATTGAAAAATGATAATTACAATCACAGCATATTATCTATCATCCAAAAATTTCCATTTTTCCTAAACAATAAAAAAATTACATCCTGTACATCCTCCAATCCTGGGTATCCTGATTCAGAGAATATCTCATCAAAAATGCGATATTATTCTTGTGCAAATTCATCAGGAACTTCACCAATAGTCTGCTGTGCTGCATGACGAATATGAAGAACACGAACTGTAGAAATTTCTTCTCCTTCTATAATTGTGAAAATAATCCTGTATGCGTTGCGTCCTTTACCATAAATTATCTGCCGAATTTCTTGACTAAAATAATCATTTTCTCTAGCTAAAGAACATCGTTTTGGCATTTGTGATAAAGATTCAATTAGTTGTAGTAAACCTGCATACCACTGACTTGCTTTTTCAGAAGAAGTTATTTGAGACATTTGTAAAAATGCTTTATCTGCCTCGGCTTCTGCTATACTAGAAATATCAATATAGTATTTCATACTTCACGGGGCAGGTTATATTTACGACGTTGTTCATTAGCAAAATCATCAAAAGACCGAAAGCGACCTGCTTCAAAATCATCTAATCCTTGCTGAATACCTTGAATAGCTACTTGTGAATCTTCTAATTCCCAATCTAGGATATTTTTCAATAATTCAGCCGCTACTAAACTGATATCTTTTCCTTGTTGGGTTGCTTTTTCACGTAGTCTTGCTTCTAGTTCTGGAGTCAGGGAAATAGCGATCGCCATAACTGTATATTTTGATGAAAGTTTATAAATATTATAACATCCTGTAAATCCTAAAATGCTGGATATCCTAATTCAGACAAAAAAATCCTCAAAATCCCCACATCAAATAAACAACAACATCCTGAAAATCCCGTAATCCTGGAAATCCTGATTCAGACAAAAAAATCCTCAAAATCCCCACATCAAATAAACAACAACATCCTGAAAATCCTAAAATGCTGGAAATCCTGATTCAGACAAAAAAATCCTCAAAATCCCCACATCAAATAAACAACAACATCCTGAAAATCCTAAAATGCTGGAAATCCTGATTCAGACAAAAAAATCCTCAAAATCCCCACATCAAATAAACAACAACATCCTGAAAATCCTCTAATCCTGGAAATCCTGATTCAGACAAAAAAATCCTCAAAATCCCCACATCAAATAAACAACAACATCCTGAAAATCCTCTAATCCTGGAAATCCTGATTCAGACAAAAAAATCCTCAAAATCCCCACATCAAATAAACAACAACATCCTGAAAATCCCGTAATCCTGGGTATCCTGATATGGCTGGCGCCACGTTACGCTATCAGACATTGTTGATTTTCTTTCCATAAAAAACCCGCTACAGTAATCCTATAACGGGTGAATTTATTAATTGCAGTTATGGTTAATCTTCAAATACAGAACTTATACCATCCATTCCAAAACAGCTTCATCTTTAGTATTAGTATGACGAGAAGGTGTTTCGCGCTCAAACTTCATGTGAATAGAACGGGTTTGTTCACCATCAGCCGCAACAGCTAAAATTGGGTAGTCAATTAAACCATCTTGGAAAGACATTTGGAAGCGGAATGTACCATCGGAATTAAGTTTAATGGGACGACCACCAATGGTTACAGTTGCATCAGGTTCGGTTGCACCGTAGACAATCAGTTCAGCATCAGCAACTAACCAGAATTTGCGAGGACGCGCAGGAACAGCAGAAGCGGAGAAACCGGACATTCCCACACCGGACATAGTTAAACCAGATACGGTAGGAATAGCCCACATACCTACACCAGATGGGAAAACGTAGGAACTGAGAGCTTGTTCGGGAGCAGCAGAACCGGGGACGTGCTGCATAGAACCGAATATAGAACCTGCAACCCGTTGAGCTTCAGCGGATTCTGCTAGACCAAAGATTTGTTCGTAAATGGGATTTCCACCACCCGCAGCAGCAGTAGCAGTTGGTAATTTCTTGGATGGGGGAACTAGTTCGTAGAAGGTCTTACCACGTAGGTCTTCTTCAAAGTCTACGGTGATGAAGACATCTTCAATCCAGTCAGCAGGATAGACGGGGGGAATATGCACTCTCGCGGAACGCGCTAATACCAACCAACCACCATCAGCGGTGCGATAACCGACATCTATCACATAATCGCGATCGCTCACAGGAATTGGCAAATACCATTCTCTCGCTAGTTCATCAGCAGGGTATTCTTGAATACTGTGGGGACTTTGATAATCTAGATCAACATCAGTGACATCATAAATCCGCAATGCTAGGGTCTGTCCACCTTGACGACGCAATTCTTCTTTATGGTCGTTAGGAATATCCCAGTAAGTATAAGCCCATTGAGGATCACGGGGTAATAAAACTATCCGGCTGTCACCATAACCTGCGGGTAAATCGGCTAATGCTTCATCAACATCAGCGAGAGAACCACCAGTCCGATCTTCTTGACCTAACTCAAATTTTGCTGCTTCCACGGTTTCTTGTGCCTCCAGATTAGGGGATGAACTGAGCGAGAACTTACTATGCTGAACTTCTTCAATTGATGCTAATAACTGCGATTTCCGCATTCTGCTATAACGAGATATACAATATTCACTGGCAACTTTGCGTAATTGCCGTAGGGTCATCTCTTCTAGCGGTGGGCGTTCTTTTGCCATTAATTTGGACTCCAGTAGTTTACAAGGTAAATTATTTTTTCCGGGTTAAAAAAATTTTAAATTTTGATGAAATATCATCTACCCAGATTTTTTTATTCCTGACTCCCGGTTTTGCCCCAGTTTTAAATTTGTTTACTGTTTGTTTTTTATTAAGATACCAACTCATCGAAATTCCTGGTTATGCCGTTGTTTTGCATTTATTGAGGATTGCAAAGAGTTGTTAAGTAAATATTAACCAGTAAAACTATCTAGGGATCAAGGGGTCTAAAGATAGGTTTTACTATATTTCACGTAGTTATCAGCCCTGCGGGGATCAATATGTCATGAAATCTTAATATAGCGATCTCAGTCAGGGCATTAGTGTCAAAGTTTCATAACATTAAGGGAAGAGTCAGGAGGTAGGGGCGCGGGCCCCGCGCCCAGTCAGGAGTCAGGATGAAGAAAGAAATTTTTCCCCTCTTACCTCTTACCTCTTGCCTCCAACTTACAAAAAATTCTGAATCACTGACATTTTCTGAATCAGCCATTTGCCTTCTTTGCGAACCAAATCATAACGAACCCGCAAGTTTTCACTAGAAGACTTTTGCTGCTGACTATTTTGATAGAACTTGGTAACTTCTTGTACTTGAGCATCTACAGATACATAATCTTTGTCTGTACCCTTGTTAGAGACAGTGACTATTTCCACATTATGCTTGTACTGGCGATGGCGTTGATCTTCTTGTTCTTGCTGGGCTACTGACTGCCATTGGGATAAAACTGCACCTGTTAAAATTTCCTTTAAACCATCAATGTCATGATTTTGCCCCAAAGCTGAGGTTTTGGCAGATAACCAAGTTTCAATTACTTCCTTTGCTGTCTCCTTGGTCAGTTCTTCATTATTGGTGGCCTCAGGTTCGCTGTTGGGGTCAGGAATGTTGATGGGTGGTTGATTTAGTTGTATTGCTAACTGTTCTCCCTTTAATGATGGACTGGGAAAGAAGATATTTTTGACCAAGCCAAAAGTTGTTGATACTAATAACGAAAAAATTAATACTCCTCCCAATGAGAAAAAAACTAACCAAACTAAGCGTGTTTTTGGATCTAGACTACTGAGAAAATTAGCTTGAGACTGGATGAATCGCTGGGGAAGTGTATTAGCAGTGGGTTTGCGTCTTCTGCGTTTGGGAGGCTGCTGGTTTGTTACTGCCGTCGGATGATCATTAACTGGATGTGTTCTTCTGTTTGGGTTTGCTGCTGTTAAGGGTATTTGTGATATTTGATTTCCCTCATTTCCATCTGTTGATGGATGATTCCACCTCGGTATAGAACCCTGGGAAGATTCAGGTTGAGGTCGAGGATGGGTTTCTGGTAACTCAGGATTGACTGGTTGATGATGTTGTGGTGTTTGTGTGGTGTTATTATTATGGTGACGGTAATGATGAATATCTGGCTGGGGAAAGGATTGATGGTTAATTACTGCCCATTCATTGGTAATTTGGGCATCGTTGGGTAAAGATTCTAGATAAGCTTGTACTTGTCTATCAGCAAAGTATTCTTTTAACGAGGCTTGCTGTTTTGCCAAATCTCGAAAGTGGGGAAATACTTCTTGCTGTAACCATTGTTCACTGTATAAGCATAGTCCGGGTAATAGGTCTGGTGAGTCTTGCGATTTTTCCCGAATAAAAGCTAAGGCTTCATATTCTTGACTTAGTTCTAAGACGCGGGTGGCTTCTTCCGTTTGTCCCATGAGTAAAGCACAAAGGGATTGTTCTAAATGCACGTCTTGGCGTTTGCCTAATTGCATTAATAGTTGCTTGGCTTGACGAATTAATGCTGGTTGGCGTTGGGCAAAACCTCTGGCGATTAAGGAATATACTGCTAAATATGTAGCCACGGCTGAGGGGCGTTTACTTTCTAATTCAAAGAGTTTATGCTGTTCTGAGACTGTTAAATAATGGCGAATTTGTTGGATAAATCGTAAAAAGTCATCTATGTTAAGTCCTGATTGATCGTTGCCTGTACCATCAATACCGCCACGATCTTCTAAGATACTTTGTAATAATTCTAATCCTTGCCGACGTTTGGGAATTTGTGTTTGTGGTAGTGCTAATAGTTCCAAGATGCGGTAGGGACGCAGTTTGTAAAGATCAGCGGTCATTTCAGCGCGGACGCTGGGAAATAAGCCTTCTCGTGCTAATAATTCCTCACCTGTTTCTAAGGATACGGCGGCATTTTCATAGTGACCTTGTTGCCATTCTTCCCGTCCTAGTTCTAGGCAAGCTAGGGAGACGGTGAGGATAATATCTGGTAAGTCAGAGTTTTCGGGAATTTCTATTTGGGTAGCACGATGACCTGTTTTCAGACTAACTGAACTAGGTTTATTAACTAGGTACGGGCGACCAAGTTTTAATACTAATTCATATTCTCCTAGTTCTTGGAGGATTAACAAAGAGCCAACAAATCGCTCTGGGGTGATTTCAATGCTGAGACTTTGAGCATCTTGATCTTTGGAGTTATTATCTGTTAGGGTTTGTTGTGGAACTTGATCAGCAGTTTTGTTAGGAGTATAAACGTGAGCTAGATAAAGCTGATCGTAGGCTTTGCGCTCTTCGGTATCTAATAAAACCATATAAGCTTCTTCAATCAGCTTCTTGCGAGAAGATATAGATGTAGTCGAATATTCCCGTCGGGGCAATTGGACAATGCGATCGCTGTATGCCTGTCGCAATTGTTCCTCATTGGCCGCCAACGGTAATCCTAGAATTCGGTAATAATCAAGCGGAATTCGCACAGCTTACGTCCCCTGCACTGTGTTCTCGTAGCATCTCGTAAAAATTAACATAATTTACCCAGAGCGTTCCAGGCTTCTAAAACCGTCCCATAATCATAGCTTGATTAATACCGTGTTGACCTAGTACAATAAGTGTAGATAGTAACAGATATATTAGTCATTTCCGTTAATTTTTTTATATCTTCAGTTTAAGGTTATGGAGTTGGGAGTCAGGAGTTAGGAGTAACACCTTATTACCTATTGCCTAATTTTTAAACAATCCATTCTGAAGCGCGTTCACCTAAGTCCAGGGGGATACTAACTGCTTTACCAAGACGGGGACGCTCTTTGGTTTCTAGAATGAAAGTTTGTACTTGTTGTATTCCTCCCAAGGCATTGAGATAATTAGCAATGCTGTCAAGATGATCTTGGTAATCAGTTTCGCTTAAAGGGAAAGAGGCTTGTCCAAAATATTTCCACATGATTTGTAGAAATATTTTGCCCTGGGTGCGGCGAAACTGGACATCATAAGGTTGTCCCCATTTATCAATCAACAGTTGGCGTAATTCCTTTCCGGTCATAGCAATTTTGGTCAGTTGTCAGTTGTCAGTTGTCAGTTGTCAGTAGGGGCGAAGCATTTGGAAGATAAATTATCGGTCATTGCCAAAAATAGTTCTCCAAATGCTTCGCCCGTACAGTTGTCAGTTGTCAGTAGGGGCGAAGCATTTGGAAGATAAATTATCGGTCATTGCCAAAAATAGTTCTCCAAATGCTTCGCCCGTACAGTTGTCAGTTGTCAGTAGGGGCGAAGCATTTGGAAGATAAATTATCGGTCATTGCCAAAAATAGTTCTCCAAATGCTTCGCCCGTACAGTTGTCCATTGTCCGTTGTCCGTTGTCCGTTGTCCGTTGTCCGTTGTCCGTTGTCCGTTGTTAGTAGGGGCGAAGCATTTGGAAGATAAATTATCGATCATTGCCAAAAATAGTTCTCCAAATGCTTCGCCCGTACAGTTGTCCGTTGTTAAGAAGTTTCCTTCTGTTCCCTGTTCCCTGTTCCCTATTCCCTGAGCTTATCTAGATTTTACATTTAGTTATGATATTAAGTTCCGTGACTCCAGTATGATAAGGATATAAAGAAATGTAATGCTAACAGATAAAGATGCTCACTATGTCTTGCAACTGAGAATTAGGGTATCGCTGTGAGCGTTATGATTTCGATTCAGATAAGAGTGGCTCTTGTGCTGGTACTCTTGTCAAAATGATTAATAAATTACACAAACAGCGCGGAGATTATGGCTCAATTTTCTGAATCAGCAGATGTTCCCGATATGGGTCGTCGTCAGTTTATGAACCTGCTCACTTTTGGGACTGTTACCGGGGTGGCGTTGGGTGCATTGTACCCTGTTGTTAGCTACTTTATTCCTCCTGCTAGCGGTGGTGCTGGTGGCGGTACAGTAGCCAAGAATGAATTGGGTAATGATGTTAGTGTTAGTCAATTTCTAGACAGCCATAATGTGGGCGGTCGCAGTTTGGTACAAGGACTCAAGGGAGATCCTACCTATATTGTAGTGGAAAGTAAAGAAGCGATCGCTGACTACGGGATTAATGCTATTTGTACCCACTTAGGTTGTGTTGTCCCTTGGAATGTGGCTGAAAATAAGTTTAAATGCCCTTGTCATGGTTCACAATATGACGCTACTGGTAAAGTAATTCGCGGTCCTGCACCAAAATCCTTGCCTCTAGCCCATGCCAAAGTGGCAGACGACAAAATTCTGTTAACACCTTGGACAGAAACCGATTTCCGCACTGGGGATGCCGCTTGGTGGGCTTAAATAGTGCAAAAGTTATTAGTCTCAAGTCAACAATCTAGGGCTTTTAATCAACTCTTGACTACTGACTACTGACCAATGACAACTGACAACTGACAACTGACCACTGACAAATGACTTTATAGAGATGAGAAATGCCCTTACACCTGCGAGGTTAACTCGCACTGCTAAAGCAATGGTTAATACATTGCTTATAGCGATCGCTACTGTTACCTTTTTATTCACTAGCGATATAGCCGTCCCACAAACTGCCGCTGCCTATCCCTTTTGGGCGCAACAAACCGCTCCTGCCACCCCCCGCGAAGCCACAGGGCGAATTGTTTGCGCTAACTGTCACCTAGCTGCTAAACCCACAGAAGTAGAAATTCCTCAATCTGTACTTCCTGACACTGTATTTAAAGCCGTTGTCAAAATCCCTTACGATACCACCGTGCAACAAGTTGGTGCTGATGGTTCTAAGGTTGGTTTAAATGTTGGTGCTGTATTAATGTTGCCCGAAGGCTTCAAGATTGCCCCAGAAGATCGCATTCCTGAAGAAATGAAAGCAGAAGTGGGTGATATGACATTCACCCCTTACAACGACACCACAGATAATGTTGTCATTGTTGGTCCATTACCCGGTGAAGAATATCAAGAAATCGTCTTCCCGATTCTTTCTCCTAACCCCGCCACAGACAAAAATATCCACTTTGGCAAATACTCTGTTCATGTAGGCGGTAATCGCGGACGTGGACAAGTTTACCCCACAGGTGAGAAGAGCAATAATAACTTATTCAACGCTTCTGCTGCCGGTACAATTAGCAAAATTGCTCAAACAGAAGATGAAGACGGTAACGTTAAGAATCTAATTAGCATCACAACCGCAACTGGTGATGTTGTTACCGATACAGTTCCCGTTGGACCTGAATTAATTGTGACTCAAGGACAAGCCGTTGCCATTGGTGATGCTTTAACCAACAACCCCAATGTTGGTGGTTTTGGTCAAAGAGATGCAGAAATTGTTTTGCAAGACTCTTCTAGAGTTACATGGTTAGTTGCTTTTATCTGTTTAGTGATGATGGCACAAATCATGCTAGTTCTCAAGAAGAAACAAGTAGAAAAAGTCCAAGCTGCGGAAATGAATTTCTAAATCATAACTATGATTGGTGTGATTTATTTGATTTAGATACTTCATGAATCGGAAAAATCACTGTTGAGAATGATTACAAATTCTTTGCTAAATCATCGGTTATTTGACAGGCTTTTTGCCTGTCTTTTTTCTTATCATGGGCAATAAACTGATCAAAGTTCTCAAATCCAATGTTTATTTGCTATAGTCCTCCCCTTTCCCCTTGTAAAGGGGGAAACAATAAAAATCTAGTTCCCTCCCCAAAGCATCGGGGAGGGTTAGGGTGGGGTAATTTGAGGAATAATGGTGATTCGATAACTTGTGTGTACACCGTAGCCTTTATAAGGGGAAGGTTAGGGAG